>DASZVM010000906.1:0-6147 GCA_035547295.1 Puia sp.
GCCGCATCCAGCGTCCGCAGATAAACGACGATCCCCCCGATAAGAAGGGAAAGACCTCCCAGCCAGGCCAGGATCACGGGCTGAAAAATGTTGATCCGCTGTTTAAAAGAGACTATCAGCAGCGAAGCCAGCGTGGCGACAAAAGTGGCGATGACGATGGGGATAAATACATCCGTAGGGTTCGTCGCACCGCTGGAAGCCCGCAGGGCGATTACGCTTACGGGTATCAGTTGCAATCCTGACTGGTGCATGCAAAGGAACATGATCTGGCTGTTGGAAGCCCTGGTCTTGTCGGGATTGACCTCCTGCAGGCTTTCCATGGCCTTGAGGGCAAAAGGCGTGGCTGCGTTGTCAAGTCCCAGGAAATTAGCGGAAAAATTCATCAGCATATGCCCCATGGCCGGATGGTCCCTCGGCAATTCGGGGAACAGCCTGGAAAAGAAAGGACCGATGATACGGGACAGCAGCCGGATACCTCCAGCCGCCTCGGCAATGCTCATCAACCCCATAAAAAAACCCATGATACCGATGAGCCCCAGGGACAGGTTGACGGCCGCCTTGCAGGTCTCGATCAGTCCATCCGCCTCCTGGATCTTGTAAGATGCCCTGGCCGGAGCGACTGCCGGCAGTGCCGGAGAAGCTACCCTGATCGTATCCTTTGCCTTCCCTATGACCATGACGCTGAAAATATCCTTGTCAGCGGGGGAAAAAACATACTTTATACCCGCCACGAGCACGGAAATGATGATAAAGGCCGCCCATATCCTGCTTAATGCCATTACGTTGTGTTTACCTTCCCAAAATAGCACTTATTGCCTATAAATTAGCTACCTTCGCGCCCGAAATAATTAATATGGGTTTACAAGCAGGGATCGTAGGATTGCCCAACGTAGGAAAATCGACTTTATTCAATGCCGTGAGCAACAGCGCCAAGGCACAAGCCAGCAACTACCGTTTTTGCACCATCGAACCCAATACGGGACTCGTGGACGTGCCGGATGAACGTCTGTACAAGCTGGCAGAGCTGGTAAAACCCCAGCGCATCGTCCCTACCCAATTAGGGATCGTGGACATTGCCGGCCTGGTAAAAGGAGCCAGCAAAGGCGAGGGGCTGGGCAATAAATTCCTTGCCAATATCAGGGAAGTGGATGCCATCGTACACGTCATCCGCTGTTTTGAGGACGAAAATATCCTCCGTGACGAAGGAGCCATCAACCCCGTCGGCGACAAGGAGATCATCGATACAGAGCTGCAGCTGAAAGACCTGGAAAGCGTGGAAAAGAAATTCAGCCGCACCGAAAAGATGCTGAAAACAGGCGATCCCAAGATCAAGGCCGAATACGAGGTCCTCAGACGATGCAAGGAACATCTGGAAAAAGGCAAAAGCATCCGCGAGCTGGCCCTGACAAAGGAAGAGCGGCCGGCCATCGCAGACCTTTTCCTCCTGACGGAAAAACCCGTTCTGTACGTAGCCAATGTGGACGAAGCGTCCATGCATACGGGTAACAAATATTCCGAGGCGCTGAAAGCCGCCGTCGCAGGTGAGAACGCCCAGGTCATCGTGATGAACAACTCCATCGAAGCGCAGATCGCCGAAATGGAAGACCCCGCTGACAGACAGCTCTTCATGGAAGAATACAAGATGAGCGAACCCGCCCTGAACAAGCTGATCCGCAGCGCCTACAAGCTCCTCAGCCTGGCCACCTACTTCACGGCCGGCGTACAGGAAGTACGGGCCTGGACCATTCACGAGGGCTGGAAGGCCCCCCAGGCGGCCAGCGTGATACATACCGACTTTGAGAAAGGATTTATAAAGGCGGAGGTCATCGCATATAATGACTTCGTACAATATGGCTCGGAAGCCTCCGCCCGGGAGAACGGAAAGCTCCGGATAGAAGGAAAGGAATACATCGTAAAGGACGGAGATGTGATGCACTTCCGGTTCAACGTCTAGCGCATCAGCTCGTCGAACGTCAACGATAAATAATAACAAGCCCCGATCTTAGGGTTGCCAAATGAGGTCTGATAGTAATGGTTCGTTATATTGGACCCTCCCAGCTTGATCATCGTCTTCACCTTCGGCATCCTGTAGCTCACCATCGCATCCACGGTCCCAAAGGCGGGCACATTACCTGTGGCAAAGCTGGAATTCCATATGAAGGCATCTTGCCAGCGATAGGTCACGTTAAAACCTACGTTCTTATATACATTCTTGTTGGAGAGCCCCAGGTTAAACCTGTACTTGGGAGAGTTAAAGCTGTTAGCCAGCCCTTCGTCCTTGGAGATGGTATTGTAACTGACGTTACCTGATACTGCCCATTGGTCCACCAGGTAATCCAGCCCCAGCCCGGCGCCCTGCGTAGTCACTTTGTTTGGGTTGTTGACATAGGTGGCAAAATTCCTGGTGCCCGGGGCGCCCAGCGTAGCAGCAGTCCCGTCTGGTGACTGTACCACCACCAGATAAGAAAGGAAATCGCTGTACCTGTTGTAATAATAATACGCGTCTATCAGCAGCCTGTTTGCAACAAGGCCCTTATACCCGATCTCATATGCATCCACCGTCTCCGGCTTGAACTTCCCAAAAGTATATTGCTGCAGGTCCGCAGGATTGCCCGTGCTCTTGAATTTTGTAATACTTTCCAGCGTAAAACCCTTTCTTGTATCCAGCTCGTATTTGTCATAGATGATCCCCGGCAATCCACCGATAAGACGGGTATCGGCCCGGATAGGCAGGTCGATATACTGGTCCTGGTTGGTGGGATTGCGGTAACCCGTCTGGTATGATACACGGATATTATGCTGCGGGGCCACCGTGAACACACCCGCTATGCGCGGGGTAAACCGGCCGTCGAAGTTCTCGTTCTTGTCGTACCGGATAGATCCGATGAGGTGGATGCGGTCATTCACCAGCTTTTTACCCACCTGTACAAAACCACCATATTCGTTGACACCGATGCGGCCGTCGGCATCGTCAAAAATAGTTCCGTTGGAACCCAGCGAATAATGACGAAGTGCGCCGCCTACTTGTAATTCCAGCACCTTTATATGATCCGTGAAGTCATACATTCCCTCATATTGATAGAGGTTGGTCTTGTCGTTGAACTTGGCGCCGTTGCGGCCTGCGCCATAACCGATGTAACTTTTGGTAATGGCATCCTTTGCCGCATTGAATTGCGGGGTGCCGGGCTGCAATCTTCCGCTGTCTGCATAAGCTCTGGCGATGGCATGTGCGCTGGCGCTGTCATGCGAGCCGGGCGCCCCGGGGAAAATACCCAGCCTTGCCCCATTATAGGCAGTGGCATACCGGGTAAACCAGGTCGTGCTGGGGCTCCATGCTTCATTCAGCAGCGTGCCCAGCGCCGTAGCGTTATATGCCTCTCCGGAACGTTCCTGGGTGGTATAAGCCCTTACGTAAAAGCGCTTGCCGCGCACTTCCAGCTTGTACTGCCCGATATTGAAATTGCGCAGGGAATAACGGTCGGAACCCGTATATACCGTGGTGCCGGAACCATAATTACCCTGGAGGATGACCTCGGTATTGCCGGTTATGCGATAATGGAACGCTGCAGTCCCTTTGAAGTTCTTCGTCCTGTAATCCACCAGGTCTGATTCCTTGTAGCCTGTACGGCTGACGGTCACCCCACTCAGATATCCCGCGCTGGGCGTATAGGTGGTATTGATCTCATCGCCGTACACATTGACCCCGTCATAGT
Source organism: Puia sp. (assembly GCA_035547295.1). Taxonomy (GTDB): domain Bacteria; phylum Bacteroidota; class Bacteroidia; order Chitinophagales; family Chitinophagaceae; genus Puia. The sequence goes on from DASZVM010000906.1 coordinate 3,714, forward strand.
TGGGGTCTGACGCATGAGAAAAACCCGGTTTTACCTTCAGGTTCAGCCGGTCGAAGTTGGAGGAATCATTGGCCTGCCAGTCATCAGCCTGAAGCCAGTTGACACTAACCTTGAACGCAAACTTCCCGAAAGCTTTGGCATACCGCGCCGACAGATCCGGTATAAACCCTACGCTGGCCTGCTGTTTCTTATCCACATGGTTGACGCCTCCTTGCAGTTTGACACTAAGCCCCTGGTAATCAAAGGGGCTTTTGCTGTTGACAAGAAGAGTACCATTCATCCCCCCCGCACCATAGAGGGCGGAACTGGCTCCCGGCAGCAATTCCACGCTGGCAACGTCCAGGTCGGAAGGTCCGACTATATTGGCTACCGAAAAATTCAACCCAGGCGCCTGGTTGTCCATACCGTCGATGAATTGGTTGAACCTCGTATTCCCGTTGGCGTTAAAGCCTCTCGTCGTCACCCCCCGGAAAGTAAGGCTCTGCACACTGGTCTCCACCCCTTTCAGATTGGGCAGCGCATCATAAAACGAAGGCGCCGCTATCTGACGGATAGCCCCTGCATTCATCTTCTCTATCGATACAGGGGATTCAAGAATATTCTGGGGTACCCGGCTGGCGGAAACCACCACTTCCGTGCCCAGTACGGAACCCGGCTTTAGCTCCACCTGGAGGTCGGAAGCGCCGGTGACATTCATTTCCATCGATTCGAACCCTACTGAGGAGAACACCAGCACAAATGGCGGCTGCCGGGTGGTCGTAAGCTTGAAATTACCCTTGTCATCAGTGGTAGTCCCTGCTCCGCCGCCTTTGACAGTGACGGATACCGAAGGAATATTCTCCTTTGACCGGGAGCTTTGTACATGTCCCGTAATAGTAACCGGGGTTTGGGCAAAGGTGGAAGAAATAGAGGAAAAGGTAACCACCAATAAAGCGGCAACTTTAATTAAACAACTTCCCATAGCGCAAGTTTTCGTGAATAAGATTTGAAACGTATTATTAAAAATACTGATTGTAATGTAGGAATGAAAATTTAATTTTGGGCCCATGAAGACGCTCCAGTTCCCTCATCAGACAAGCTTTTATCGCGGCAAAGTAAGGGATGTTTATACCATCGCCGACAATTGGCTGGTAATGATCGCATCCGATCGCATTTCCGCATTCGACGTCATCCTGCCACGTCCCATCCCCTATAAAGGACAAGTATTAAATCAAATCGCTGCATATATGCTGAAGGCTACCAGTGATATTTGTCCTAACTGGCTGGTAGATACCCCGGCCCCCAATGTGGCCATCGGCCGGAAATGCGTTCCTTTTCGTGTAGAGATGGTCGTGAGAGGCAATCTGACAGGGCATGCCTGGAGGACCTATCAATCCGGCCGGCGGGAGCTTTGCGGCGTACCCCTGCCGGAAGGCATGAAGGAAAATGACTACTTCCCCACCCCCATTATAACCCCCTCCACCAAGGCCGAGGTAGGGCATGACGAGGACATTTCCCGCAGCGAGATCATCCGCCGGGGCCTGGCGGACGAAAAAGATTACAGCCAGCTGGAAAAATATACGCTGGCGCTGTTCCAGCGGGGAAAAGAGATCGCCGCAAAACAAGGGCTGATCCTTGTAGACACCAAATACGAGTTTGGGAAAATAGGTGATACCATCTATCTCATGGATGAGATCCACACCCCGGACAGTTCGCGCTATTTCTATGCGGATGGCTTTGAAGAGCGTCAGCAAAAGGGGGAGCGCCAGCAGCAGCTGAGCAAGGAATTCGTCCGGGAATGGCTGATCGCTAACAATTTTATGGGAAAAGAAGGTCAGACTGTGCCCGAAATGAGCGATGAATGGATACAGACCATCAGCAACCGATATGTCGAGCTATATGAGAAAGTGATCGGACAGACCTTTATGCCACAGGCGCTCAGTGATGAGGAGACATACCAGCGGGTGCTGTACGCATTAAGCAATCTCACTTAGACGATCTCGGTCATATCATCCCCTTTCGGCAAAGTGAAGGAAAAAGTGCTGCCCTTGCCAGGCTCGCTTTGGACGTGCATCCGGCCGCCGTTCTTGGAAAGGAACTCCTTGCACAGCATCAGACCTAGTCCCGTGCCTGACTCTCCGCCCGTACCCTTGGTCGTATAATAGATGTCTTCCATCATCAGCTTCTGTATCACCTCTTCGGTGATACCTGTGCCCGTGTCCTGCACATAGACCTCGATATGGCTGCGCATCTCCCTGGCCTCTATACAGATGGTGCCTTCCTCGGGCGTGAATTTTATAGCATTGGACAACAGGTTGCGCAGGACCAGGTTGATCATATCCCTGTCGGCATAGACGAACACCGGCCTCTCCAGCTTGCTGCGGATATAGATCTTTTTTGCCTCCGCCTGGAGCCGCAAAAGCTGCAGCACTTCCTGGGTGATCTTGGAAATGTC
>DASZVM010000907.1:0-2504 GCA_035547295.1 Puia sp.
AAGAAATAGCGCAAACGTTTGCGTGAAGTTTGGGGATGCGGGTTGTCTAATTTTAATGCATAACTGCTTGTGAAGAAAGCATATCACCAATACCATGATGAGCACCTGCTGCCGCTGATCGCCAGCGATGACGAACAGGCCTTCCATGCATTATATGACCGGTATTGGAAAAAGCTGCTGGTCCAGGCGTTGATAAAGACCGGATCACCCGGGACTGCGGAAGAGATCGTACAAACGGTGTTTATAAACCTTTGGCGCAGACGGCATACGCTGCGGGTGCGTTTTACCCTGGCCACTTATCTTGCTTCCATGCTGAAATATGAGATCATCAGCCATCTTGCCAGGGAAAAAAAGGAGCAGGCGTTAAAGCAAAAGTTATTTTCTCATCAGCAAGCCGAAGACCACAGCACTGTCGAATGGCTGGATTATGAACAGCTGCGGGAAGACATTGAAAGGGCCATCGCCACTCTGCCCGAAAAATGCCGTCTCGTATTCCGTCTTAGCCGTGAAGAAGGTCTTTCCGGTAAACAAATCGCCTCTTCCCTTGACATCTCCCCCAAGACAGTGGAAGCCCATATCAACAAGGCTTTGAAAGTATTAGGCGCCTCACTGCGCCAGCTGACCAGCCTTTTTTAGCGTTTCTGGCAAATACAGACCCTTTCCTGTCCCCGGTGTTTTTTGAAAATTTTCCCATGGTGACTAGGGGATAGGCGTCTTTTTACCCGCTATAATAATAACAGATATTTTTTCCATGAACAACGGTGTTTCAAAAGATCAGATAAAAGCCCTTGCCGAAAAATGGATGAAAGGGACCTTATCGGATGAAGAGCGGACCCTCTTCGAAAGTTGGTATGATCAAAGCGAAGATGCTGACATTCAATGGCCTGGTAACGAGACGGAGAGAGAATTGCAGATGAGGATGTATGACAGGATCGGTGTTGAAATAAAGCAGGATGCCGGTGCGAGCAGGGTGGTCTCGATACGCAGATGGTGGATGGCTGCCGCAGCGGTCCTTATATTGGTATTGGGGGCTCTTACGTGGCGTGTTATAGCCCCCCGGAAGTTACAGCGGGCTGTAGCCATACAGCAACCCCAGGCCGGGGAGAAACAGGCAGGCTTTATCCGTCATATCACCCTCCCGGATGGCACTCATGTAGTGCTTCAGGCCAATAGCCAGCTGGATTATCCCGAAAAATTCATGGGTAAGGCGCGCGAGGTCGTCCTTTCGGGGGAAGCCTATTTTGATGTGACGGAAGACAAACGAAAACCATTTATCATTTATACAGGCCGGATACGTACGACCGTATTGGGGACGACATTTAATATCCGGGCCCTGCCGGATGACAAAAAGATCACGGTATCGGTGACCACGGGGAAAGTAAAAGTAGAGGATAACCGCCGGCTGCTGGCTGTGCTGCTCCCCAATCAGCAGGTGACGTATCAGCCTGTGACGGCAGCAGTATCAAAGGACTCGGTGAATGCGATCTCGCTGGTGACAGACTGGACAAAGCAGGATATGGTATTCGAAGGCCAATCTTTTGAAGAGGTTGCCACGACCCTGTCCAGACGGTATGGTGTGGAGATCCGGTTCAGAAATGAAGCATTAAGGAAGTGTACGATCAAGGCATATTTTAATGGTACCGAAACCCTTGATAAAGTGCTCGATATATTATGCGTAATAAGTAATGCCAGCCACAGCATGCCCGATGGGAGAACGGTGCTGCTGGATGGGGTTGGCTGCGGTGGATAATAAAAAACCCCTCTCGCCCTGGAAAAGCATTGGAGGGGTAGGCTTAAAATAATCTGATAATCATTTTAAACTAGTGCAATTTATGCAAAAAAGTATTGCATTCAGTCCCCTATTGCCCGGACGGTATCACTCCGGCAGGCGGGGAAACCAAAACCTGCGTTTTTTTATGAAAGTGAGTCTGGTAGTGGTGACTGTCCTGTTTCTTTTTACCCAATTGCTGACTGCGGGTGAAAGCTATGCCCAGAAGATGGAAGACAAGCTGATCACCCTCGAGCTCCGTAATGTGCCCCTGCGCAATGCGCTTGAACGCGTGGAGACCATTTCGGGTTTTCGCATGGCGTATGTACTGGAGCAGGTAGACCCATACAGGAACATCAGTCTGACGAAGGAAACCCGGTCGGTAGCAAACACCTTGCAGCTGATATTGTCGGGCACAAGGCTTGACTTCAAGCAGGACAATAACACCATTCTTATATTTCCGAAAAGCAAACCGCTATTGGTCTATCAGGGTACGGATGAGGCGACAGCGGAAGTTCCCCTGGCATTGATCCACGGCAAAGTGACGGACGAGAATGACAATCCCTTGTCGGGTGTTTCCGTATATGTAAAAGGCAATCCCTCCATCGGTACCGTTACGGATGAGAAAGGGATGTATAAGCTGGAAGTAGCCGATCATTCGGCAACGCTTGTATTTTCTTCCGTGAATACCCAGTCAAAAGAAGTTCCGATTGCCGGCAAGACGGAGATAGATGTG
>DASZVM010000908.1:0-3295 GCA_035547295.1 Puia sp.
TAAGCAATACGACGGACAGCTTACGGAGGAAGAGCTCCGCGAGCTCCAGGTATTGCTGCAGCAGCAGGACACGGTCCATTACGGGGAGCTGTTGTCCGAGCTGAAAGGGCTTGCCTTGCGTCCTTCCCATGAAGACAAAGCAGCCAAAGACAAGAGTCTGTCCGCCATTATGCAGTCCATACAGGGCATGTCCGACCCGGCGGAAGAAGAGGCGGATACCTTCCGGCGTATAGGGCAGCGCAAACTGTTTGCATGGGCTGCTGTCATATTAGGTACTGTGATAACGGTGGGTATCATCTTCCAGTCAAGACAAAATGCTGCCGGTCCCGAACCATTTGACCGTATTGTTACCAAGGTGGGCTCAAAGACCCTGATCAATTTGCCGGACAGTTCTACCGTGGTCTTGAACAGCGCCTGTCAGTTTGCCTATAATAAGGACTTCGGCGTACGAAGGAGGGAAATGCAGCTGACGGGAGAGGCCTATTTTGATATACATGGCAATCCCGAAATGCCCCTGGTCGTACATGCCGGCAATGTCATCATCCGGGTGCTGGGCACAACCTTCAATGTACGGGCCTACGCAGAGGATAGCTTTGTGGAAGCCACGCTTGTAAAAGGGGTCATCGAAGTCAGCCTGAAAACAGACCCCGAGCGGAAGATCTTATTAAGACCCAACGAAAAGATCGTCATTCGTAATAAAACAACGGAAGTAACCCCGTCGGCAGACAGTGTCAGATCAAAAAGCCGTGAAGAAGTGATCCGTGTGACACAGGTGGAGCCGGACCCACGGGACAGCAGCTATATCGAGACAGCCTGGCTGAAGGAGAAGCTGGTATTCAGGAAGGAGGCCTTTGCCTCCCTGGCCAGAAGAATGGAACGATGGTACCAGGTACGGATAGTATTTGCCGACACCAGTCAGCAATCATTGCTTTTTACAGGTTCGTTTGAAAAGGAGACGTTGGGGGAAGCCCTGGAGGCTTTACGTCATTCCGCGCCTTTTTCCTATGAGATAAACGGCAAGACCGTCATAATTACCAGGAGCAGATAAAACAAAAGAGAGGTGTTTGCACCACCTCTCCGGAGTTATTCAACAGGCATAAGCCTATTACTAACAATCAAACCAAAGGTATGCATTTTACCAGAACAATTGCATTCCCCGGGCGAATTATTGCCCGGCGTAAACTACTGTTTATCATGAAAATAACAGCATTATGCATGGTGCTGGCCGGGGTCCATCTCTCTGTGTGGGCCTTTTCCCAGAAGACGATCAGCCTTGCCGTCGACAAAGAACCTTTGTCGAATGTGCTCTCGCTGATCGAACAAAAGTCCGGCTACCGGTTCCTCTACCAGTACAAAGAAATATACGACTCCAAAAGGGTCAGCCTGAAAGTGGAGGAAGCACCGTTGGACTATGTGCTTTCGCTGGTGTTGAAAGGCACGGGGCTGGATTATTCCATCAATGGCAACAATCTCATCGTCCTGAGCGAGCGTCCGCCGGCGGAGGTGCCGGCGCCGCCCATAACAGGCATCATACGTAATGAAAAGGGGGAACCCCTGGCAAATGTCTCCGTGCTTATAAAAAGCACGTCCAGGGGAACGCAAACCAATGCGAAAGGCTATTTCAGCATACAGGCGGAAGAGGGCGATACCCTGCAATTCTCCTTTGTAGGATACGAGACCCAATTGATAAGGGTGGACAGGCGTTCCATCTTCGAGGTCTTTTTAAGGTCATCGAACCAGCAAATAAGTGAAGTAGTAGTAGTGGGCTACAGCGACAAACGCAAGAGCGAGCTCACCAGCGCCGTCACAGTGGTGTCGGCAGAGAAATTAAAGGACGTTACCACCAACGATATAGGATCGATGTTACAGGGCAAGGTATCGGGCCTGCAGGTGGTCAACAGCTCCGGGGCGCCCGGGGCTGCGGCGGAGATCCGGCTGCGGGGTGTTTCTTCCGTCAATGCGTCCCAAAGTCCCTTGTTCGTGGTGGATGGGATCATCGGGGGCAACTATGACCCGAATGATGTGGAAAGCGTGACGGTGTTGAAGGACGCAGGCGCTACAGCTATGTATGGATCACAGGCCAACGGCGGCGTGATCATCATCACCACCAAAAAGGCGGCAGCCGGCAAGACACGCTACGAGCTAAAGGTAACACAGGGGCTTCGTACCCCTGATTTTGGCGAGATGAAGATGATGTCCGGCAGTCAGCTGTATGAACAGCAAAAACAGTATTACAGGGATTATATTCCCGGTGATACGGGCAATTCATTCAAGATAGACATCCTGAAATTTTATAACGAACGTCCCCTGAGTCTCCGAGACCAGAATTACAACTGGCTGACGGCAACTTTCAAACATGCCCCGATGACCAACCTGTACGCTTCGGCCAGCGGACGCACCGAAAAGGCAGAGTATTATATAGGACTTTCCTATTACAATGAAAAAGGGACCTTTTTAAATACGAAGTACCAGCGGTTGAATGTCCGAGCCAACTCCACCTATCATTTCAACAAAGCAATAGCCGTTACCAACAACATCAACATCAGCGGGACGACAGGGAAAAGCTATGATTACAATGACGTGTACTATGCTTATCTCAATATGCCCTGGGATAACCCCTATGACAGCACGGGCCAGCCGAAATACGTAGATGGCAGCTCCACCTTTAAATGGTGGTCGAGGGATAAGGTCAATCCTATTCATACCATCCAGAACTCCAATCACCCTTATAAGAACTTCGACGCCAACTATGATCTCAACGCCAATGTGACTATCACACCCTGGCTGTCGCTTGCCAGCACGAATCGGGTATCAGCCAACTATTTCAAGAGCAGCACCTATTATTCCCCCCTGACGGCAGGGCAATACCACGGAACGGGCTATCTTACCGAGTCGAATCAGCTGAATTACGGCTATATTTCCAACGACCTGCTGAAGTTCAACTTCAATCTGGGTCCCCACCGTATCACCGGTCTGGCGGGGGTAGCTTTTGAAGGCAGCCATACGGAACTGAACGGGGCTTCGGGTAAGGGCTTGCCGGTGGGCCTTCAGGTGCTGAACGTAGTCTCCAATAGCCAGGCGGTCAACGGCAGCAACGACATGGCCACGCTGGTGTCCTATATCTCACAGGTGAACTATAGCTACCTGGACAAATATTTCCTTACAGGCTCCTACAGGATAGACGGTTCCTCCGCCTTCCCTTCCACCAATCGTTATGCAAAGTTCCCTTCTGTCAGCGCAGGCTGGCTGATCAATAAGGAAGATTTCCTGGCAGCCAGCCGGATCATCAATCTCA
>DASZVM010000909.1:0-6871 GCA_035547295.1 Puia sp.
GATCGTCTGATACATCGGATCTTGAAATAAAAAAACGCCCCACGGGGCGTTTTTTGTTAATTTTTGATGAGCTTTAGCGTCTTCGTAAACCCTCCCTGTTCCACCTTCAGGAAGTAAACGCCTGGCTTGTAGCTGCCGGCATCTATGTCTATGACGCCGCTGGGCTGGGCCACCAGTCTGACCTGCAGCTGCCGTCCGTCGGCGCTATACAGTCCCAGCCGGGTCTGTTGCTGTCCGGCCAGCGAGAGGTACAGACGGAAGGTATTGGCCGATGGGTTGGGATATACTTCCGCGACGTTAGTGGGTTTGTCGTTGGTGGTTGCCATCCTGGTTGCTTCTCCGCCGAGCAGTTTGTCGCTGTTGGCGGTAGAAACGGCATCCCTGCCGCATTTGGCGCCGCTGCCATAGGCGACGTCCAGGCGTGAGAACCCAAAATTATCCTCCCAATCGATGATGGCGATAGAGGGCAGAGGTATGCTGCCGATCGACAGGGCATTGGTGGAGAAGGTCGTTCCTCCGGGCTGTGCCACGAGGCTGCCATGCTGATCCGTCCCTGCTATTGTCCAATCCACGTCCACTTCAAAGGGATTGGAGTTGACGATCTGCCAGTTACGGATATGCGCCGGATCGCTGGAGCATAGCGGGACTATTTGAAGGTCCTTTACAAACTGGTTGGGGAACTTTACATCTCCCACCGGCTTATCCGCCGTGATAAAGCCGGCGCCTGTTGCAAAATCGAACCCTTTGTCAAATCCGTCGGTGTTGGGATCGTCCATGTCCACTGCATGGGCGCTGAGTATGCCTTTTATCTGTGCCGGCTTAAGCGTATGCAGCTTTTGTGCATCGATCATCAGGGCTGCCACGCCTGCGGCGTGCGGGGCGGCTGCGGAGGTCCCGAAGAAATTGGGCAGTGTATCCTTGTCCTGGGACATATCTCCATTGCCAAAAGGATCGAAAAAAGAGGTATTGGCGCCGTCCGGCGCCGTGATGTCCGGTTTGTGACGGATCAGCGGGGCAATGCGGTTGCCGGCTATGTCATAATAGTTGGCTACGCCGCCTTCGGAGGAGAAGCCTTCCACGACAGGGGTATCGACCCCATAAGCGGGTGTCTGCAGATAAAAGGAGGCCGCCGTGGCGATGGCGCCTTCCGCCTTTGCATGACCCACCAGGGTGGGGGAGAGGATGCCCGGGATGGGATTGGTGGTCAGGTAGAAGAGCGCATCGTTATAGAGGATGTATTTCAGACGGCTGACATCGGGGCCGGCAAATTTTACTATCAGCAGATAGAAAGTAGGGTTGTTGGTATTATTGAAATAACCGAACAATTCCATGGGGTCCCCGCTGAGGATATTGTCGGAAGCGCCTCCTGCGACTACCTGCAGGTTGCTGTTCAGCAGATAGATATCGAAGTCCGTCTGGCATCCTGCGCCGCTGGCGGAAAATGAGGACTGATCCCATTGAAAAGAGGAGATGATCACTCCGCCGGGTGGGATATAGATGGGTTGGAAATACCGTTCGGGTGTACCCGGGCCGCTGAAATTATGGGCCGTGCCGTTGCCGGGTCCCAGGGGCTCGACGGCAGTGGGTCTGTATTCGCTTTCGTACGAGCGGATGCTGGAGTTGCCGGCAGCGGAGAAATAGGTCACCCCCCGGCTTTTTACCTGGTCCACTGCCTGGGCGATGATGCCATCCTGAAAGTATGGTTCGGCATAATAGATGATATCGTCCGTGATGACGTCGCAGCCTGCATCGGCCAGCTGTATGATACCCTGGGCGAAATCCGCCTGCCCGTTGTTGGCGGTATGAAAGGCCAACTCGGCGCCGGGCGCCACGTCATGGATGATCTCCGCCATGGCCCTGCCTTCATCGGTGCCGCCCGCATCAAGGTCTTCCAGCACCCGTACCGGTTTTTTGTAACCAAAGGGATTTCCGGCCCCCGGCAGCTCGCCGGCAGTGACGCCTTTTGCGGCGCCGCCAAGGTTATTATAGCTGTCGGACATGATACCGACCATTACACCGGAGCCGTCCACTTTGTATTTTTTTCGCGCCACGGTGGACCGCTGGGCTGTATCGCCCTGGTCACCTACCGGTGCACCGGGTTTGGGTTTTGGCGCATAGCCGAAGTTGTTGACAGACTGGTTAACATGAAGGGGTTTGTAGGCGGGTTTTGCAAATCGGATAGTGGAGGCCGATTCCAGCTGGGGCAGCGCCGTGATGGGCATTAGTCCGGAGATCACTCTTCCATAAGTGGCGCTGATCTGTAAGCCCATTTTTTGCAGTTCGGTCCTGGCGGCCTGAAGGTCCCCTTTTACCGTCACATCTACCACCACTTTGTCTCCTTTTATCTGGAGATAGGCATTCATGGCGTCATCGGGCAAGGTGGGCTTCTTTGTGGATTGAACGGCTTTGGCGCGGGCCCCATTGTCGTCGTACAGTTTTTTCAGGTCTGAACTAAGCTTCGATGATATTTTCGGGGGTATCAGGATAGGTGTCGTTCCATTCGCTGCGGGGTCTCCTTTCACCTGGGCGCGGAGCGTGAGCGAGAAGAGAGTAACAGAGGCCGACAAAGCAAGACATAGTAGTTTTCTGTTCATATGCAATGGGTTTAATGATTAATACACATTGCATAAGGTACATTATTTTCTAATATGGGAAATGGGGAATTTCACCACCTGCAAGCCTTAATGCGTACTGCTTGTATTGAGGTTCCTTGTACGCCGCCCATGCTTCCATCAGCAATTTTGAAAACTCTTTGTGGTTGTATGGAACGATCTCCTGGTATTCCCATTTCTTTTCGTCCATGACATAGGGGCGCAGCCAATCGAGCGCAGTGTGGATGCCGGACCCTGACTTGTTTTGATAGTTCCAGAGATCGACGCCTACCTGTTCCCCGATTTTTGCAAGGTCGAAAAAGGCCTGGAGGTTGTATGCGCTGTAGTGCATGGAGTTGGTCCTGCGAAGCTCCTGCGGCATTCTCCCGTCCGGCTCGATCTGGTTCTCTACGCGTGCCTTGCCTTCTTCCGCCAGCTCTTTTGCCTTGTCTTTGTCGCCTGTGAAAAGGGCGTAGTCGGATGCCTGTGCGAGGAACCAGACACCATGATTATTTTTTGCATGGTGCTCATCGTTACCTTTCTTGCTGGTGAGCATCCAGTGGAGGTATTGGCTGTACCAGCTTTTGACCCCTGCTGCATCCGCGGCTGTCCAGGAGGAGGAACCTTCCAGCAAGCCGGCAGCATCGGCGATACCCATAAGGGCGATGGTTTCGATGATGCCGTAGCTTCTGCCTTCGACGAGGCCGGGAACGGATTGGCCATATTCCAGATGGGGGTTCATACGGCTGCTGTCTTCCAGGAACCATCTTCTCAATAATTGAGCGGCTTTGGCGGCGTATTTTTCCTCACCCGTGAAATACCAGGCCAGGGCCAGGGTTTGAGAGGCTGTTTCCAGTTTACCGATGTAGGTGCGATCTGTGACCGTGTAGATCTCCGGGTTGCGTTGTCCATCTAAATTTTTATAAGGCAGGCCGTTCGGCTTGGTGCTGTCATACCAGAAATAGGGCGCCTGGCTCATGTAATCATGTTTGTTGCCGCTGGGCGGAGTACGTAGCTTGAACATGACGGAGACGGGCTGCATGTCCAGCAACCGGTCAGCCTGCTGTCTGATCTGTGCGGCATATTTCACCGCATCGGGGTTTTGTGAAGCAGCGTCCTCCTTCATTTTGGCGAGCGCCCCCGCATCCATCAGGAGGACGTTAGGTTTCGCTCCCCCCGCAGTATTTGAGAATTTTAGCCGGTATGCCGTTACCGTTTTCGCATTGAAACCGGGAACATACAGTATCTTCGCGGACCTGTCGTAATAGATATCGGCCGTATTCTTTTTGTCGAGATGGGTGTCCAGCAGAAGGTCTTTTTTTCCATCCGCATGTACGTAGTATATAAAGCCGATCCATTCTGAAACGATGAGATCGCCATGGCCGGCCTCTTCCACGCCGTCGCCGCCGTTGGGCAGGGTAGTGATGGTGCGGGTCTTGCCTGCGGCATCGGCGATGATCACTTCCTTACGGGCCAGGATATACAGGTTGTCGCCGCTGGCCTTTAGCCCGTTGACGCCGTTGAAGTCCTCCAAATACAGCTTGGGGACATCGTTTACGATCTTATAGATCTTTCCTGTCTTTGAATCCGACACGTATACGGCGCCTTTCCTGTCTGTCGTGATGTCGTTCAATCCCTGTGCGCCTTCGATGGGTATCTTTTTTTCGATCTTGCCGCTGGTGATATTGACGACAACGACTTCGGAGATATCGGCCAGGTACAGCCTGTTGCGGACAAGGCCCATGCCTTTGGGGGCGTTGAGCCCTGTGACCCAGGTACCATTGTAGGTCTTGCCATCCGTGCTTAGCCGGCCTACTCCTCCTTTACCGTCTGCGTCCCATCCGCCTCCGTCGATGAGGGATACGAACAGGCCTTTCCCTGTTGGGTCGGGCAACACTGATTCAGGAACCGCGACAATAGTGTCAGTCGCCCATATTTTTTCCAGCGTGGGAGTTTGCGCCTGCAGGATGGCAGGCAGGAAAAGGCTGATGATGGCAAGTTTTGTTTGCATGCGCTTTTTTTTCGAAAGTAAAGTTACGCTCTGTATTTTCCTCTTTTGCTTACACTCATTTTTTCCAATGTGCAGGCAGTGGTGAATTCCCGTTGATAGCCGAGAGGGCTTTTGCCCGTGATCAGCTTGAAATACTTGTAAAAGCTGGTGAAATTATTAAACCCGCTCTCATAACACAGCTGTTTGATACTGAGATTATTTTCTATCAGCAGTTTGCAGGCATGTCCCACTCTTATCTCGATGAGGAAGCGGGTGTAGGTCTTCCTGGTCCTGGATTTGAAGAACCGGCAGAAGGAATTGGGACTGATATTTGCCACCGCGGCGATCTCTTCCAGCTGGATAGGTCTTTTAAAGTGTTTCAGGCTGTATTCATATATAGTATTGATCCGCTCATATTCCATCTCCTGGAAATTATGCCGGAAACCGATGGAGGAAAGAGGGTTTGTCTGTTCGGACGCGGCGACGATATACAGGGCTTCCATTAACAGGAGCAGGCGATGCATCCCGTCCACCTCCATAAGCCTCTCCAGGATATCGGCTACTTTTCTCCCGGCTTCTCCTTCTATCTGCAACCCTCTTTTCGCCTTTTCCAGCAGATTTTTCAGGTGAAGGGTTTCCGGCAGGTGCATAAATGCGTCTCCGCAGAAGTTCTCGCAGAAATGGGCGACGCGTACGTCGGCTGTAACGTCCGTGTATTCTTCAAAATAGACATCGTCGAATCGCCAGTAATGGGGAAGGTTGGCGCCTACGAGCACTACGTCACCGGCTTTGAACCGGCGCATGCTGTCCCCCACGAACTGAGTGCCCTGCCCTTTTTTAAAATGTATCAATTCCAACTCTGTATGAAAATGCCAACGGTTGTTGACATATGGAACGAGATCCCGTCGTACGCTGAAAGAGTGCCCGGGCTCCCTGGAAACTTTAAGCAGTTGAGGTCTCATATAATAAAGGTTTAGTTTATTGCGGAATTGAATGCTCCGTCAAATTGGAGAAAATTGCGATCACAGTTGCTACTGCACAGGTACTTTATTTACGGAAACGGTTGCATGAGCCTGAACTACAACGTTTTCGTAAAAAAAATCAAGGGGCCTGGGAAGTTTTGACTAACTTACTAGTGCCATTCGTGCCTGCCCGCAAACACAGGCATGCCATTCAAAACAACTGTTATTGCCTGCCAATGAACACGGTTAATCTGAAGCAACTAGCAAAAGAGCTGAACCTCTCTGTATCCACCGTTTCCCGCGCCCTGCGGGACAGTTGGGAGATCAGCACCCCGACAAAACAAAGGGTCTTCGACCTGGCCAGGAAGATGAATTTTCAGCCAAATCCTTATGCCAGCAGTCTCCGCAAGCACCGGAGCCGTACAATTGCAGTAGTCATCCCCGAAGTCGCCAATAACTTCTTTGCGCTTGCCATCAAGGGTATTGAAACCATCGCAAGGGAGAAAGGTTATCATGTCCTTATCTATCTTACGAATGACAATTGCTGCGAGGAGGTATCCGTAGCGGCCAACCTGCAAAGCGGCCGCGTGGATGGAGTGATCCTTTCTCTTTCCGGGCAGACGAGGGATATACGGCACCTCTCTGAATTACAGCAGCGGAATGTTCCCCTTGTGTTCTTTGATCGTGTCTGCGACAGCATCGATGCTCCAAAGGTCGTCACCAATGACTATGAAAGCGGCTTTGTGGCTACCGAGCATCTGGTCAAGGCCGGCTGTGGCAGGATCGCCCATCTCACTATTTCCATGGACCTCTCCATCTCCCATAAAAGGATGAAGGGTTATATGGATGGCCTCCGTCGTTATGACCAGCCTTTTGACGAATCAATGGTCGTTTATTGCGAAGAGGACGAGGAGCGCAATTACAAAAAGATACGGGCATTGCTGGCTTCGGAGAAAAGGCCGGATGGGGTATTTGCATCCGTGGAGAAGCTGGCTGTGCAGGTATATCATGTTTGCCGTGAATTGGGGCTGGAGATCCCTAAGGATGTAAAGGTCATCGGCTTTTCCAACCTGGTGACGGCAAGTCTGCTGAACCCTTCACTGACCACCATCGCTCAGCCGGCATATGACATGGGGAAGGAGGCGGCTACTATCTTATTCAGACGTTTGGAAAAAAAATATATCGTCGTGCCTGATGACCGTGTCATATTACCTGCTAAATTAGAGGTTAGAAGTTCCACCCTTTGAGATTGGCTTACCTACAAACTGTTTCGCTGGTACTGGTGTCCCGGTGCGGCTGCCGCTGAACGGGATTTCAGACCGAAGGTC
>DASZVM010000910.1:0-1503 GCA_035547295.1 Puia sp.
ACGGTTAAAAAGCAAGGGCCTGGGTGTGGCCATCGTCACGGGTTGGTCCATCCTGATGTTTGGTCTGAACTATGGCGTGATCCGTGCACTGATCGGAGCAGTGGAGCATACGCCGGTCCAGCGTAACGCTGTATTACGTCTTTCCCAGGGTGTCCAGGTCCCGGCGCCACCACGCTTTACAGCGAATGACTGGACGGGGATGCAGCTGACCATGGCGGCCATTTTTCTTTCGGTGCTGGGCATCGCGATAGCCTACTTTTTTATCAGGGAGTGGATACGGAACGATCTGCGGCGCAGCCAGGCGGAGGCCCAGCAGCTTCACACGGAGATCAGGTTCCTGCGGTCGCAGGTCAATCCCCATTTCCTTTTCAATACGCTGAACAACCTGTTCTCCATGGCGCAAAAAAAAGGGCATGAGGAACTGGCGGACAGCATCTCCAAATTGTCGGACATGATGCGATATATGATCTATGAAAGCAACACGGATACGGTTTCCCTCCAGCGGGAGATCGCATACCTGGAGGATTGCATCGCGCTCAACAAGCTGCGGTATGCCGACAGCGAAGCTGCGGTATGTTTCCGCCATCCCGCGCCGGCCGTGGCAATGGAGGTGTCCGTGGCGCCCATGTTGTTTATTCCTTTTTTGGAGAATGCATTCAAACATGGCGTAGCCATCGGACAGCATTCGCGGATCGAGCTGAACATCTCGGTGGAGGGGAAAAAGCTCATTTTTACCTGTGAGAATACCGATCAGAGCGCGGTAAGGAAGCTGGAAGAGGATACAGGCGGCATCGGTCTCGAGAACGTAAGACGCCGGCTGGAACTGGTATATCCCGGCAGACATGAACTGAGAGCCGGGCAGGAAGAGAATAAATATATCGTAAACCTTCAAATTGAATGGGCTTGATAACCTGTATAGCCGTCGATGACGAACCTATGGCGCTGGAGGTCATCGAACGTTATTGTGCAAAAAGCGAG
The DNA here is from genome assembly GCA_035547295.1 of Puia sp. Lineage (GTDB taxonomy): Bacteria > Bacteroidota > Bacteroidia > Chitinophagales > Chitinophagaceae > Puia. The sequence goes on from DASZVM010000910.1 coordinate 979, forward strand.
CTGGTGGAACTAAAAGCCGTTTTTCGCGAGCCTGTGAAGGCCATCGAATACCTGGGGCATGAGAAGATAGACCTGGCCTTCCTGGATATCAATATGCCGGATCTCAGCGGGATGCAATTGGTACAAACCCTATCACCAAAGCCAATGATCATTTTTACCACGGCATACAGCCATTATGCGGTGGAAAGCTATACGCTCAACGCCCTGGATTACCTGTTAAAGCCCATCACCTTCGAGCGTTTTCTCGCTGCTGTGAATAAGGCGGTGATGATGGTTGCGGGCCGGTCAGCCGCGGCAGCAAACAACGAGGACCCAACTATCTTTATCAAGAGTGGGCCGCAGACCTACCAGGTGAAAGTAAAGGATATCCTTTACCTGGAAAAGAACGGCAACTATATCACGGCTCATTTAAAAGACCGGAATATCCTTATCCGGGAAAACATGGGGCAGATATTCGACCTGGTGCCGGCAGCGGATTTTATCCGTGTCCATAAGTCATATGTGGTTGCCATCAGACATATTTCG
>DASZVM010000911.1:0-2437 GCA_035547295.1 Puia sp.
TCGGCAGAACGGCGGCTGTCAGTCTGCTGCATCATTTATCGGGGAGGCGTCCGCAGGAGGGGGGGAAGACGGCCGTCGTGCCTGCGGGATTGATAGTAAGGGATTCTTCGTTACGGAAAAACCATATGCAGGGTTTTAATAGTTTATCCTGAATGGAGAGGCCGGCAGGCCTTCCTTGTTATACAAATTGGGATTGACGGGGTCATCGGCCCATGCGTACCGTACGTATTTCGGGTCTTTTATCTCATCGTTCCATACGATCACTTTATCTCCGTCTATCCGGGCGTCGGCCCAGATGAATTTCCTGTCTGCGCCGGCTATGGCGAATTCCTGCGGGGTTTCGCCGTCATTTGTGATCAGGCCGGAGCCAGCGTTGTCAAAAGAGATGACGATCTTATTCCCTTCTATCGTCGATGAACGAAGGGTGGGGCCTGCGTAAACGATGTTCTCACCGTAAGCGAGCTTTTCCGCTGCAAGGGCGAGCCTGTCGCCGACCTCTTTTTTCCTGTCGGGATGGATGTCGTTCCATTCCCCCAGGTCGATGGCGACGGCCATGGCTGTATTGGGGAGTGAGAGCGCATTTGACTGGGCCTCTCTCAGTTCGGCCCACTGGCTTTCGGCAGGCAGGTAGTTGTAATCTCCGAATCCGGGGAGCTGGACGTATAGGAAAGGGAGATCGCCTTGCGCCCATTTATTGCGCCAATCGGCGATCATCGCGGGCTGGATCCTGGCGTATCCGGCTGCGCGGCTGGTGTTGGATTCTCCCTGGTACCATACGAACCCTTTGATAGCATAGCGGGTAAGGGGCGCCAGCATGGCGTTGTACAGGGCAGCGGGCTGATCCTGCGCGGAGAAACCGTTGCCCCACGCATGCGGCCGGGGAGGGAATACTTCGCCTACTTTGTATTGCCAGTACCCTTTCAGGTCGATGGTATCGTTGCCGGCGATCAATGCGTAGGGCTTGTCGGGAACGAAACCGCCTTTTCCGGAATTATTGATCACGCGTATGACGAAGAGGTTCTTTCCCGGTTTCAGCAGACCGGCGGGGACGGCATATCTCCTTTGTGGGTACATGTAGGTAGTGTTGCCTACGAGCGTGCCGTTGATGTAGAGAAAGTCTGCGTCTACGATCCTTCCCAGGAAAACTTTTGCAGGCTGTTGGGCCATGGAAGCGGGTACATCGATCTCTTTCCTGTACCAGACGGCGCCGTTGAGGTCCCTGATGCCCTGGTCTTCCCAGTAGCCGGGGATATTGATCTGTCTCCATTCCTTTGGGTTGCAGGCGGGATCGTACCAGGGGACAGGCGCCGAGAGGCCTTTGTCCTGTGGTGCGGGTGAGCGGGTGTTTGTGTTGAGGGACCTGCGGGTGAGGCTGGTTGTGTAAGCGGTGTCTTTGTTTTTTTCGATGGTGTTTACTATGCCGGGGAATGTCTTCAGGCCTTCCTCGCTTGTCCAGGCTTCGATGGGTGTGCCGCCGACGCTGGCGTTGATGAGGCCGATGGGGATGTGGTACTTTTCGTAGAGGTCTTTTGCGAAGAAATAGGCTACGGCGGAAAAGTCCGGCACGTCGTGGGGATTGGCGGATCTCCAGGAGCCGGCGGGAAGGTCGGTTTGCGGCCCTTGCAGGGCGGTGATCGTGGGGATCCAGAATTGTCTTATTTCCGGGTAATCAGCCTGATCGATCTCCTGTTGGTAGCGGACGCTGTGCAACCGCATCTGATGTACCATATTCGACTGGCCGGAGCATATCCAGACATCTCCGACCAATATGTCGTGGAGGGTGATCTTATTTTTGCCGGTGATCTCCATGGTATAGGGGCCACCTGCCCCGGCGGGGGATAAGCTGACGGTCCATTTGCCTTCGTTGTCCGCAGAGGTGCGGTATGTTTTGTCCCTGAACCTTACGGTCACTTTTTCGCCATTGGATGCCCAGCCCCATATGTTGACCTTGGCATCTCTTTGCAGCACCATGCTGTCCCTGATCAGGCGTGGCAGCCGGACCTGGGCAAGGAGGGGGGATGTTGCGAAGATGCATGCGAGGGCGGTCGTCAGTAGTCTATTTGCTTTGGCGTACATGGCAATAAATTTAGGCTATTTGTTCTCTGTGGCGTTTGTTTTGGCGGCGATGACGCTGTAGAATGCTTTTTTGGGCTGGTAAGCCCTGTCGAACAGGAGAGGATAGTTCGTGCGGCTCCGTATGGGAAAGTCGTTGAGCCAGGATGTGCCGTCATCGACGCCCCAGAAGGTGACGCGGCTGATCTTGTCCCTGTATTTGAGGAAGAGGTGGAAAAGGTTCGCATATGCTTTCGCCTGTATATCTTCCACCGAGTCGGGGAGTCCGTCGGGGTATGGGTTCATACCTGTGCCGGGCGTGGCTGTTTGTCCTATGTCGGCGGTGTTGTGGCGGCTGGGATTGGGGAGTACGCTGAGGTCCAGC
>DASZVM010000912.1:0-2728 GCA_035547295.1 Puia sp.
GGGTGCAAAGGTACTGTAACGTTATGATTGAGTGAGAGGGGGATGAGGATTTTATGACTATATTTACGGAAATTCCCGTATAATGAAGAAAGTTGTTTTGTTGCTCATTGTCGTCATACTGGCAGGGCTGGTGGCCTGGAAGCTGATGTCGAAGAAAGAGGAAGCCCCCAAAATGGCCGAACCCGATCAGGCTTTGAAGATCAGCAGGAATACCAGCGGTTTTAATACGGCTTTTGCAGGATTGATGAGTGATTATTATACTTTAAAGGATGCCCTGGTGGAGTGGGATACTGTGAAGGCGGATCAGGCGGCATATGCCCTGGCGCGCAGGGCGGACAGTCTGCCCGTGGATCAGATCAAGGGGGATTCCAACATCGTGCTGACGGCTAAAAGCCTGGTAGCCAGTGTAGGCAGTGAGGCGAAGGGGCTTGTAGGAGAGGGGAGCATCGAGCAGAAAAGAAGGGGTTTCAATATGCTGACCGATGAGCTGTATAACCTTGTCAGGACCGTACGGTATGATGGCGAGAAGATCTATCATGACCGTTGTCCCATGGCGTTCAACGAAACGGATGAAGGATTCTGGCTCACCAACTCACCCAAGATCGTCAACCCCTACCTGGGCGACAAGCATCCTACCTATAAATCCAAGATGCTGGGCTGCGGAGAGATCGTGGATTCGGTGGATTTTGCAAAGAAATAGATCCCGGAGGGTTAATCTGGTTTATATATAAAGCGCACAGCGGCGCTTTTTTGTTCACTGGAGCTGAGAAATGCCTCAATTTTCCGGGCGCCGGCCGTCACCATCATCAGGGCCGTATTGGGAGGGATCTCTCCCAGGTTATCCGCGTACATCACCAGCTCGTAGTCGATACCGGGTGTCGCATGTATATCCATGGTCAACGGTCTGTCCGTAAGCATCTGACGATAGAGCAGCAGCTTTCCGTTGATAAAGACGGTGACGGTGTCGTGATCGATCTCACCGTTGTCGTACAGCTCGATCTTTATATCCGGGCTGTTTACTGTAATGGATCTTACCACTTCTTTTTGCCGGGGTTGAAGGTGCAGCTGTTTTTGCAGGGTCTGCAGCGTATCATTTTGTGCCGGGTCGGGGGGAAAGTCGGAGACGGCTGCCCGTTTGAGGAGTATCTTTCCCGGAGGGCAGGCTACCCGTTTGTCCTGGATGATACCTTTCCAGTCGCCGCTGAGCACTTCCTCGGCCCCTTCTTTGGAATATGCAAGATCGTAGGTTTTGATACAAACGGCGCAATCCGTGGGGATGTCAGCCTGCAGGACCTTGTCTTCTATCAGCACCAGCCGCCGGGTGCGGGCGTTATAGCGTCCTGTAAAGCTCATCTTGACAAAATGCGTCTGATCGTAGTAGTCGTATGCCCTGCCTGTGATCTGGCCGTTCGTGGCGTTGATCTGCAGCTCCAGGAAATACCTGGGATAGCAACCTCCCGGTCCCTGGGTGAGCGTTCCCTTCCAGATGCCGGTGAGATCTTCCGCCATCAGGCAGCAGGGCATCATCCAGCAGCATAGTATCAGGGAAAATAAACGCATTTTTTTGTAAATATATCATCATCCATCTATGGTGCAGGTGTGAACTATAGCAGCGGTCATTTCTGGTATTTGAACGTAACCATGGCATTCTTTTGTTCGGTAGAGGTGATGCGGACCTCGTATTCCTTCTCACCTGCCCTGACGATCATCAGGGAGGTATTGGGTGGGATCTCGCCTTCATTCTCGGCCACCATCACCAACTCGTGATAATCGTCGGACTCGTCCAGGTGCAGGGTGACCACCAGTGGTCTGTCCGTCAGCATGGCGTGGGAGATGATCTGTTTTTTATCCAGGTATACGGATACTGTGTCATGGTCGATGCTGCCGTCATCATAGATGTTCAGTGTGACTTCCCGTGTATTGACGGTAATGGCTTTTGCCAGCACGGTGGTCCTGGATTGAAGCACTTTCGGCGTAATGACGGAGAAGTGTTTTCCGATGCCGGTGGTGGAATCGAGGCTTGTGGCGGGGGTTCGTGGCATGCGGACCTTTGCCAGCGGAGCGGTGGTTTCCGGTTCTTTTATTCTTGCGGGTGGTTTAGGGGCCGGGGACCTTTTCGCCGGGGTTTTGGCTGTGGATGGGTTCGGGGTCGTGGATTTTGCGGTAGAGGTTTTGGCCGTCGATGGGGTTACATCCGAAGGTTTTGTCGTCGATGGTTTTGGTCTGGCAGCGTGATGGGCTGCGGGAGGTGTATTCCTGATCGCATCTGTCCGTTTGGCGATGGCACCGGCTGGTACCTTAGGTTTTTCCACTGTTGCCATCTCCGGCGGGTTCCGATGCTTTTCCATATCTATTTCCTTTTCCCGTTTGACCAGGAACGGCTCTTTATAAAAATCGGACTGGGGTACTTTCCGGAGGAACACGGAACCGCGACCGCAATTGGAGGAATCCCGGGTATTCATGCTGACATAGGTGCCTTCGAGGAATTCTTCATCGCCGGACCGGGAGTATTGGAGAAAGCAGGTCATGATACATACATCTCCCGACTGATTGCGTACTTCCAGCAATTTTACCTCCTGCAGGAGCACTTTGCCCGTTTTAGGGTTAACCGCACCGTTAGCTGCGGCTTTCCCGTAAAAAATGGTGGAAAGATAGGAATAGGTGACGGCTTCCAGGGTCTTGTCGCGCTCTGCGATCTGGACTTCGAACTTATAGCGGTCGTCAAACA
>DASZVM010000913.1:0-3010 GCA_035547295.1 Puia sp.
GAGGCTTGGCAAGCGTGCCCTGGACCTGATGGATGATATGAACAATTGGGGGCTTCCCAAGCGGCTGCTGGCGGAAGCGGACCTTTTTACCATCGATCAGGCTAATGAGATGTATGGGCATATGAATGTGAACTATCTGCGGCTGGATACGCTGCCTGTTTTTGACAAGGGATGGGGAGTGATATTGGAAACGCTTCGCAAGGGAGCGTTTTTTTCCAGTACGGGTGAGGTATTGATCCCCTCCTTTAGTGTGGATGGGGGGAAGGCGGTTTTTACGGTGGAGTGGACATTTCCCCTGCAGTTTGCGGAGCTCGTGTCGGGGGATGGAGAAAAGGTGTACCGGCAGCGGGTGGACCTTTCGGATACCGGGGCATTTGGCAAAAAGACGTTCCATTTATCTTTTGACCGGCGTGGGCGCAAGTGGGTCCGGCTGGAGGTATGGGATGTGGCGGCGGATGGGGCTTTTACACAGGTCGTGGAGTTATGATGAGACCGGTTAGTGGGCAGCTGGGAGCTGTACTCTTATTTCGGCAAGCAGGGTATTCAGCAGGTGCAGCCTTTGAACCCGGGTGGAAAGGCGAGCTTTGAATTCGGGACGGTGAAGGCGGTGGCGGCGCAGCATTCCAGCAGCTGGCAGGACGGCAGCTATGCGGGTGTCGCCAGCGGGTTTGTTTTCAAGACGGGCGAAGGGAATTTCTATTACAGCGGGGATACGGCTCTTACATTGGATATGACATTGATCCCGAAGTGGGCGGGTCTTGACTTTGCTGTTTTTCCGATAGGGGACAGGTTGACGATGGGGGTGGAGGATGCTATCGAGGCGGCACAGTTCGTCAAGGTGTTCAAGGTTGTGGGGGTACATTATAACACGTGGGACGGGATACTGGTGGATAAGGCGGCGGCTAAGAAGGAGTTTGAGAATAAGGGCCTGTCATTGTACCTGCCGGGTATCGGGGAGACGATCGGGATATGATACGGCTGCCGGCGGCAGGTGCGGCCTAGTGAGCTATGTACCAAGCTCTTAGCGCGACAATTGCTGCTATGACAAGCAATACTATGATGCTTTTCCTGAGGTTGTCAGGCTTTTTTTCCTGTGGCATGTTAAAGATTGTGATGAGGCAAAGGGGTGAAGCTGTGAGGGGGACCCAAGACCGGCGGACCTTAGTCTTGGGTAAGCGTATTAAAGTCCTTGAAGGTGGAGAAGTAATATAGCTTGGTGCCTGGCATGGCTCTAAGTTAAGGATAAGAACCGGGATAAATGTTTAAAGGAAGGTTAAAGGAAATGTTTGATATTGATCCAGCCGGGGCATGGCGGAGCCTGTCCTGAGCGATTATCTTGCGAAGGAGATGCCCAGGGGCCGGTTGGTTGTGTGTATCAGGGAAACCTTTTGTGCGAGCGTCTGTACAGGATCTCCACGATGATGGGGAAGATCAGCAGGGTCAATATCGTGGAGCTGATCAATCCGCCGATGACCACTCTGGCCAGCGGTTTTTGGGTTTCGCTGCCAATGCCTGTCGATATGGCGGCGGGCAGCAGCCCTATTGCCGCCATCAGGGCAGTCATGACGACCGGTCGTATCCTTGTCTGGACGCCCTGGAAGATGGCTTGTGACAATGGGATCTTGGAATGGAGGTTCTGTTTAAAGACCGAGATGAGGATCACGCCGTTTTGAATACAGATGCCGAACAGGGCGATAAATCCTATACCCGCCGAGATGCTGAAAACGGTACCGGTGACATGGAGCGCGAGGATGCCGCCTATCAGGGCAAAGGGCACGTTGATCAATACCAGACCTGCGTCCAGGGCATTGCCGAAGCTGATGAATAAAAGGATGAAGATGAGGATCAGCACTACGGGTACGACTTGCGCGAGCTTGGCCTGTGCCCGTACCTGGTTCTCAAATTCGCCGGCCCAGTCTATTGTGAATCCTTTGCCCAGATGGACCTGGCGGTTTACTTTATCCTGGGCTTCGGCGATCGTGCTGCCCATATCCCTGTCCCGGATAGTGAACTTGACGGCGATAAAACGGGTGTTCTTATCCCTGTATATAAAGGCGGGCCCGGTGATGGTCCTGATATCGGCTATTTCCTTTAAAGGGATCTTCGAGCCATGGAGGGTAGGGAGGCGAAGGTTGCCGATGGCTTCTTCATTGTTCCGATATTGTTCCGGATAGCGGATGCGTATGGCGAATTTTCTTTCCTGCTGGTAAAAGGTGGAGGCTGCCTTTCCTCCTATGGCCATTTCGATGACTGAGTTGGCGTCGGCGGTCGTAATACCATATTTGCCCATTTTTTGCTCATCCAGCACGACGCTTAGTTCCGGCTGTCCCAGGTTGCGCATGACGCCAAGGTCTTCTATGCCTTTTACCGTCCGGAGGATACTGTAGATGCTATCGGCCAGCTTGTCCAGCTTTTCCAGGTCGTTGCCAAAGATCTTTACTGCGAGGTCGGCATTTATACCTGCCACTGCCTCGTGGACGTTATCGATGATGGGCTGGGAATAGTTATAGACGACGCCGGGGTATTGCCGGAGCTTTTTGTCCATTTCGTCCACCAGCTCGTCGGTGCTTATTTTTCGCCGCCACTCTTTTTTGGGTTTGAGGTTGACCTGGCATTGGACGTAATAAAAGCCGGAGGGGTCTGTGCCGTCGTTGCTGCGTCCTGTCTGTGACAATACGCCGTTGACCTCATCGAAGCTGTTCAGTATTTTTCTGAACTGGCTTACAAAGCTTACTGTTTCCGTAAGGGAGCTGCTCATGGGCAGCTTGGCTTCCACCCATAAGGCGCCTTCATTCAGCTCGGGCAGGAATTCGCTGCCCAGGTATTTGAAGGAGAACAGTGCCAGACCCATGATGGAAAAGGCCAGCAGAAGGGCTATCTTTTTATTGGCCATGGTGGTCCTCAGCCCTGCTGTGACTGTACGATCAAAGAAGTTTACGATGGGGTTGTTCCTTTCCCTTGCGTCTTTTCTCAGCAGGATGCTGGCGAGGACGGGGACCAGCGTAAGGGT
>DASZVM010000914.1:0-3449 GCA_035547295.1 Puia sp.
ATTTCTTTGTAAAAGATCAAGAGCACCCGTACCAACAGGAGAAACCGTTCGATTGGATCAGGGGTTACCAGGTGGGTGGGAAATCTTTGCTTTGGGCGCGGCAGACCCAGCGATGGAGTCCATTTGAGTTTGAAGGTCCCGCGCGGGATGGATTTGCCGTGCCATGGCCCATCAGCTATGATGACCTGGCGCCGTGGTACAGCCATGTTGAAAAGTTTGCAGGCATCAGCGGTAACAGGGACAACCTGCCACAACTGCCGGACGGTGAATTTCTTCCACCCTGGGAAATGAACTGCGCGGAAAAACACATCAGCAACAGGATCATGCAGCGATATCCCGACAGGCCGGTGATCATCGGGCGTTGCGCGCACCTGACGAAACCGCAGCCAATCCATCTTGAGCAGGGCAGGGGTCAGTGTCAGGCCCGCAGTCTTTGCGAACGTGGTTGTCCCTTCGGCGGATATTTCAACTCCAATTCAACCACCATTCCCTGGGCCACGCGCACCGGCAGGCTAACGCTAAAGCCATACAGCGTCGTTCATTCTATTCTTTATGACGACAAAAAGGATAGGGCTACGGGCGTGCGTGTGATCGATACGAATACAAAGGCCGTCACCGAATACCAGGCGCGTATAATTTTCGTCAATGCTGCCTGTCTCAATACCAACCTGATCCTGCTGAACTCCCAGTCGGGCAGGTTCCCCCATGGTCTTGGGAATGACAATGGTCTGCTCGGACATTATATCGCCTTTCACAACTATCGCGGCAATATCAGCGCACAGTTTGACGGCTTTCCCAATGGGTACTATTACGGGAGGCGTCCAACCGCTGTATTTATTCCGTCTTTCCGCAATCTCCGGAAAGACGAGGGCCTGGGTTTCCGACGTGGTTATATGGGCTATTTTGCTGCTTCACGCCAGGGTTTATGGGAAAATGAAGAATTGGGTATCGGTGGTGCCTGGAAGGATTCGATAACGGAACCGGGTCCGTGGACCCTCTACATGGGCATGCAGGGAGAGACAATCCCGAGATTTGAGAACCATGTCCGTCTCAGCCCTGACAGGAAGGATGAATGGGGGATACCACAACTGGTAACATCCATCGCTTATGACGACAACGACGACAGGATGGCTGCGGATTTTATCCAGCAGGGTTCTGAAATGCTGGATGCGGCCGGCTGTACCCATATCAGCGGTTTTAACAATCATCAGAATCCCGGTCTCGACATCCATGAAATGGGTGGGGTTCGGATGGGGCGAGATCCGAAAACTTCGCTGCTAAATGAATGGAACCAGCTTCACGCCTGTAAGAATGTATTCGTCACCGATGGCGCCTGTATGACGTCGACGGGGAATCAGAACCCTTCGCTTACTTTCATGGCGTTGACTGCCCGTGCGGCTAATTATGCTGTTGAGCAGTTGAAGAAACGGGAGCTGTGATAATTTGTTGGTGACCCGGATTGGACATTTTTCGAATTACTTTGTCTTCACGGTTTAGGTCCAGATCTTCCACCAGGGTTTCTTCTTTTCTTCTGCCTTAGCGGCCGCATGTTTCGCTATGGCGGCCAGCATGCCCTGTCTTACTTCCTCCTTATAATCCAGTCTCTTGACAGTAAACGCATAAAGTGTTCCCGCCCCTTCCCAGTCCACACCGAATGCCTTCGCCACTCCATGCACATCGTGATAAAATGCATCCTCATTAAAATTGAACCCCGCCTCTTCCGGAAGAGGCTCTCCAAAATTATCGACTATCGCACGATCCTCTATGTAGAAGCTTCTCCGCTTGATGTTATCAAAATACCAAAAGCCAAAGCAGTTGCTAGTGCCCTGTGTCACCAGCGATAAGACAGGCGTTGAAAGATGCCGGGATATTTCTGAAAGAGCTTTTTCATTCGCACACATGATCAGGGTCATGTCTTCTATCAGCGTCCAGCCCTTGTCGGACCATACCACATGCTTTTCACTTGTGTCGCCCGGAGCAGGCGCCTGCAGATCGGTCACGATGGCCAACGCCTCACGCCAATCATCAACGGATTGGTTTTCTTTTGTATCTACCATTTGATAAAAGGCAAGTATCTCGGGCAGCTTATCCAAATGCTCTCCCTTAATGGCTATCAGTCCGGAGGTCATGCTCATAGGTGCTCAGTTTTGATAAAAGTAATCTTTGTTATCGAATAAGCTCGCACGCTATTTCTGAAATAGTGATGAAGCCGGAGATAATCCTTAATTTACGGGCGTGGACCTACTTATTCAAACGATTAGGAATTACATCCCTTTTTCACCGGCGGACGAGGCGGTCGCACAGCGACTGTTTCATCGAAAAGAATATAAAAAAGGGGTGCATAGGCCGCCGTCAAATATTACCTTAAAAAGCTATTGGGTTTATCCGGCCTCCTGCCGTTAGGTGGAATTTTATTGATCTCATCAGGCGTGGGCCTCCTTCTCATCACTCACACCTATGGCCAACTGTGGTTCCAGCTCAAAATGGGGGTGGTTGTGGCTCTGATCTCCAACGGCTTCCTGTTCGGCGCCCGCCAGGAGCTGAAAATAAAACAGGTCCTTGATGCCCCGGAAAGCCAGATCCATCTGCAATTCCGCCAGCCCCTCGTCCGTCTTCGTATCTTTGATGCCATTCAGCTGACATTGTTCCTGCTGGCCATCATATTAGCCGTAACGAAGCCAGGCTGATCAATTCATTCAACCCTCAGTGTTCGGGACGGTGAGACCCGCGTAGCTCGCCACGCTTTAGTTCCCACAATAAGGATGACAAGGACCAGGGCACAAATCGGGGCAAAAAGAAACATCCATGCTTGCAACGATGTACGGTAGGCGAATCCCTCCAACCATCGACTCATAACGAATGCGCCAACAGGCAAAGCAACCAAAACAGCCATACCTATTGCGAATGCATAGCTCTTAAATAAAAGGAGGGTAATATCTACCATACCGGCTCCTAAAACCCGGCGGATACCCATCTCTTTGGTCCGCTGCTCCGCTGCCGCGGCTACCAGCCCAAACATTCCGATGGCTGCTACAACGATAGCCAGGCCGGCAAAAATAGAAAAAAGATCTCCCGTCCGCTGATCATCATGGTATAGGCGGTTGAAATCGTCGTCAAGGAAGGCATAATCGAATGGATAACCATTCACTATGGCTCGGTATTGACGCTCGATAGCTCGCAGCGTACCCTTTACATCTCCCGGAGATAAACGAATAGTGATCGCGCCGCCATCCCGCCGCAACTCGAAGACCACCGGATCAATGGGATTATGCAGCGAGCCTGTATTGAAATCCCGCACAACCCCGATGACCCGCAAGCCGGCCGAATCGCCGTATGTATAAAGCTGTTGGCCGATTGGATTTACATAGCCAAGCACACGAGCTGCCGTTTCGTTGATAAGCATACATTGTGAATCCGTAGGGAGCTGGGACGAAAAATTTCTTCCCATT
>DASZVM010000915.1:0-2527 GCA_035547295.1 Puia sp.
CATAATACGCTAAAATCTATTTGATATGGAAGCGACAGAAACCAAGAGTGCAAAAGAGATCGTTCAGGCCGCGTGGAATAAGCGTCCCCTGATCATCTCCGGCCCCTGCAGCGCAGAGACCGAGGAGCAGGTGCTGGCCACCGCCGAACGCCTTGCCAAGACCGGTAAAGTGGACATGATCCGTGCCGGCATCTGGAAGCCACGTACCCGTCCGGGCAGTTTTGAAGGTATCGGGACCAAGGGGCTGGCCTGGATGCAAAAGGCGCGGCAACAGACGGGGCTGCCTGTAACGGTGGAAGTCGCCACGGGCAAGCAGGTGGAGGATGCCCTTCACTTCGACGTGGACGTGCTATGGATAGGGGCCCGTACGACGGTGAACCCTTTCAGCGTCCAGGAAGTAGCGGATGCGTTGCGTGGCGTGGACGTGCCCGTGCTCATCAAGAACCCTATCAATCCCGACCTGGAGCTATGGACCGGTGCTGTGGAAAGAGTAGCCAAGGCGGGGATCAGGCAAATTGGTCTTATCCATCGCGGATTCAGCGCCTACGGCAATACGGAGTACCGGAATGCGCCCATGTGGCACCTGGCTATCGAAATGAAGCGCCGCAACCCGGGGCTCATGATGATCAATGACCCCAGCCATATCAGCGGCCGCCGCGATATCCTGCTGGACGTTGCGCAGAAGGCCATTGACCTGGACTTCGATGGACTGATCATCGAGAGCCATATCGACCCGGACAAAGCATGGAGCGATGCCAAGCAGCAGATCACGCCGGAGCGTCTGGCGGAAATGCTGGATAGCATCAAATGGCGTCATGAGAGCACCACTGAAAAGGAATTTATCGATGCGCTGGCAAAGCTCCGTGAGCAGATCAATCACATCGACGACGAGCTGATACAGCTGCTGGGTCAGCGTATGAAGGTGGCCGATAAGATAGGGGCCTATAAGAAAGAGAACAATATCACCATCCTGCAGACCAACCGGTGGAACGCCATCCTGGAAAAAGCCTTTGTCAAAGGCGAGAAGCTTGGGCTCAGCAAAGAATTCATTACCAAGTACTATGATGCCGTGCACATGGAGTCTATCAACCATCAGAACAAGATCATGAACGCATAGCATGTCCGACCCTACCGTCTATCTGTTTGTGCATGTGATCTGTGCTGTACAGGGGCGTGAGCGACTGCTGGCAAAGCCGGCGAGAAAGGTGCTGTTTGCCCATATACAGCAGGAGGCAGGGGAAAAAGGGATCAATGTACTGGCAGTAAATGGAGTGGAGGACCACATGCATCTTTTATTGCGGCTAATGCCTTCGCAGAATATCGTCCAGGTGGTAAAAAGCATCAGGGCGTTGTCGGCCGGCTGGCTGAATGAGAACAAGCTGCTGGCTGCCGAATTCCAATGGGAGGAAGGATACTTCGCCTTATCGGTAAGTCCCAGCAATGTAAAGCAGGTGAAAGACTTTATCGGGAAACAGGAAGAGCACCATAAGACAAAAACCCTGGATGCGGAGCTGGAAGCATTCGTAAGACTCAAAGAGCAGATATGAAGAAACTGCAGTATAAATTTTCCGGTAAGACAACCACCTATTATTTCGATGTCGAGCTTTCCTATCTGGAAAAGCTGGTGGACAGATCGCAGGCAGTCATCCTTACGGATGACAATATCTTCCGGAGCCATCAAAGGAAGTTCAAGGGCTGGAATACCATCGTCATACAGGCGGGGGAGGCTTTTAAGGTACAGGAGACGGTGAATTCGGTGATCGATCAGCTGATCACCATGGGTGCGGACAGAAAAACCTTTCTTATCGGCATCGGCGGGGGAGTAGTGACGGATATCGCGGGTTTTGTGGCCGCCATTTATATGAGGGGCATTTCATTCGGGTTTCTGCCCACCTCTATCCTGGCCATGGTGGATGCCTCGATAGGAGGGAAGAACGGCATCGACGTAGGGCTTTACAAAAATATCGTAGGCACCATACGTCAACCGGAATTCCTTTTGTATGACTTTAGTCTGCTGAAATCCCTCCCCGGGGAGGAATGGGTCAATGGGTTTGCGGAGATCATCAAGCATGCCGCTATCAGGGACGCCGCTTTGTTCAGGGAGCTGGAAAAGAATAAGCTCAACGTTTATAAAAAGGATAAGGCGGCGCTGGCGAAGCTCATCCGCCGTAATGTGGTGATCAAATCCGATGTGGTACAGAAGGACGAGTTCGAGCATGGCGACCGGCGGATGCTGAATTTTGGGCATACGCTGGGGCATGCCGTTGAAAACCTTTACCAGCTGTCGCATGGTCAGGCTATCTCCATCGGGATGGTAGCGGCCAGTCTCATCTCGGAAGAATATACAAACTTTACGGGTACGGACAGGGTGATCGATGCTCTTAAAAAATATGGACTTCCCACGCAAATGGATTTTGATGCGAAGGAGGTGATGAATGTGCTGCGGATGGACAAGAAAAAAGTACGGGACTCGATGAACTACGTGCTGCTGAACAAGATCGGGCAGGCTGTAGTGAAGCCCATCCCC
>DASZVM010000916.1:0-6757 GCA_035547295.1 Puia sp.
CAAAAGCTCCTGGTACAGCCCCAGGGAATCGATGGCCTGCCCCGCCGGGACAGTGTCGCCATCCATGTGAAAATACTTGCCCCAGCCGCCTTCAAATGGCAGCAGGAGCTGGAGATTGGGTGTTGGACCGATAAGGTTCGTCCTGGATACATCCGTACCCTGTATGCTGTAGATGCCTTGCGGCGTGCTGCCGTTCGTGATAAAATAGGGGAGGTCCGAACCGCTGCGGGCCAACTGCTGGAATACCTGTAATTTCCCCTGCCCATCCCGCACAAAACGCCCATCTTCCCCTTGTACGACAGCCAGCCCGGGGTAGTCCCGGTCCCATCGCTGAAAAGAATAGATCGTCTTCTGTCGTCTGCTGCGTTGATAAGAAAAAAGAAGCCCCATATCCGGTGTCTTTTCTTTTATCCGCCCGGCATGATAGGTGAGATGATCCGCCAGTTCATGCAGCAGGGGCAACGAATCGTAATCCGGGAACTTTTCCACCATCCGTATCTTCAGCGTATTGCCGTTCTCCGTGCTGGTATCGATGCGATACAGGTAGACCGCACACAGGGCAAACAGCTTCGGATCCGTCTCCTTCTCCAGCACGTCCCGCATCGCGTCCGCATAACGTTCAGGGGCAACGGCATACACCCCTTCAAGGAAGGCCCTCTTCGTATCGTAGGACAAACCGTCATAACCATGGAACAAGGTGTCGAAACCATGTTCCACGCCGGGGTTCCAGATGAGGAATTGAGAGACGGCCCAACAAGAAGACATGTATTTATCCTCCGAATTGCTGTCGAGGGGCAGGCTCATATTCCTGCCCGTTATCCTTTCCCGCAGGTCCTTTTCCAATGCCGTCCTTTGTTGATAGAGCACGGATGCGGAATAGATATCTTCCCTTCGAACCTGGGCCTGGGTGCTTTGCAGGATCGCCGGCAACATGATCACAGCAAACCATCGCATTTTGCTATTCATGTTGTAAAGCTAAAAAAACCTTAATTTCATCTCTCTATTTTTTGGACCAAACAAAATATTCATCATGAGTAAAAAACTGACAACGGCTTCATTGCTTTGCTTCCTGACCTTTGCTGCCCTTACCTCGTGCAACAACCAGCCTGCCGCGAATGACGCGACGGATTCGACAGCCGGATCCGCAGACAGCGCCTCCGCCACGTCTTCAGTAGCTTCCGGCTGGAAGATCGGCGTTCAATTATGGACATTCCATTTCGTGCCTTTTGTACAGGCCCTGGATAAGGCCGACAGCGCAGGCGTAAAATACCTGGAAGCCTTCCCCGGACAAAAGCTGGGTGGGGACATGAAAGGCAGCTTCGGCCCCGACATGACGGCCGAAGAAAAGACAAAGATCAAACAGCTGCTGCAAACCAAGGGTCTCAGCATCGTGGCGATGGGCGTCATCTCCCCGAAGAATATCGACGAATGGAAAAAATATTTCGACCTGGCCAAAGAGTTCGGGCTCAGCTATATCACTGCCGAACCGAAAAAAGACCAGTGGAATGCCGTCGACAGCCTTGCCGGCGCATATGGTATCAAAGTCGCCATTCACGACCACCCGAAACCCAATGCCTACTGGCATCCCGACTCCGTCCTCGCCGCCGTACAGGGACATCCCAACATCGGCTCCTGCGCGGACGTGGGACATTGGGCGCGTAACGGCCTCGATCCCGTTGAATGCCTCAAAAAGCTGGAAGGCCATATATTCGGCGTACATCTGAAAGACATCGACTCCATCGGCAATACAAAAGCAAATGACCTCGTGGTCGGTACGGGCAAGATCGATTTCCCCGCTATTTTCAAAGAGCTCAACCGTCAGAAATTCTCCGGTATGTTCTCCATCGAAAGAGAGAACAACTGGTATAACAATGTACCCGACGTGATCGCTACCGTAAAATATTTCAGGGAGCAGACGAGCAAGTTGTAAACAACGAACGTCTGTCATACGAAAAGAAAAGAATCCCTGCAGGAGATGGGCGGTGCTGCCCATCTCTTTGCTTTTGGAAAGAGCTGTAGTTCCAAATGGGATGTGGAAAGCATGAAAATAAAGGGAAAATTGGCCCGAACTCTCTTATTTCAATACTATAAATTAATTATAATCAATAAATTAACTTGGAATCATTGAATAAGATCACGATCTTGATCTTATTTTATATTTTTGTGTTCAAGTATATAAAATGAAGATTCCATTTTCCAAAGATCAAATCATCGAGCGTATCAAGTTTGAGAACCCCTGGTGGCAATTGAATAATATAGATGCCTATTATCTTAAAATGCGCAAGCGTGAGTATTTCAACATTTTTTTTGATCTGGTTACAGAAAGATCGATAAGAAGGGCAGTCGTTTTAATGGGTCCAAGGAGGGTTGGCAAGACGGTATTGTTATTTCACAGCATCCAGGAATTGATAAAACAAGGGATTTCACCTTCAAGGATATGTTATTTTTCGGTAGAAACACCTATCTATAATGGAATAGGATTAGAAGAGCTGTTAAATATGTTCCTTGAAGTCTCCGGTCAAAATGCAAAGGAAGAATTGTTTATTTTTTTTGATGAAATACAATATCTAAAAAATTGGGAGGTACATTTAAAAAGCCTGGTTGATTCATATCATTCTATGAAATTCGTCGTATCAGGATCGGCTGCTGCCGCATTAAAATTGAAGAGCAATGAATCGGGAGCCGGGAGATTTACCGATTTTCTTCTTCCACCACTTACTTTTCATGAATATCTTTCCTTAAAAAATATAGATAATATAATTACAGAAAAAGAACACACGGGATACAAGTACGAATATGAGACAAGCGATATCAATTTGTTAAATAAATATTTTATCGACTATATTAATTTTGGAGGTTATCCGGAAGTGTCACTATCAGAAGCTATACAGTCTGATCCAGGGCGCTATATTAGAAATGATATTATTGATAAAGTGCTATTACGAGATTTGCCAATTCTATACGGTATCGAAGATATACAGGAATTAAATACTTTATTTACGTATATAGCATACAACTCGGGAAATGAAATGTCCTTGGATACAATTTCAAAATCGTCGGGAGTTGCAAAAAATACTATAAAAAAATATATAACTTATCTGGAAGCCGCATTTCTTATAAAAGTAGTTCATCGCATAGACCATAATTGTAAAATTTTTAAACGAGCTAATTTTTTCAAGATATACCTCACTAATCCATCTTTAAGGTGCGCCTTATTTTCTCCTTTGAGTGAGTCAGATAATTTTATAGGAAATTTAGTTGAAACGGCTATTTACTCTCAATGGCAACATTCCGGCGAACCGCTTTATTATGCAAGATGGAATAATGGTGAAATAGATATAGTTTCACTCGAAAAATCATCGCAAAAACCGGATTGGATAGTGGAAGTAAAATGGACCAATAAGTTGGCAGAAGATCCAAGAGAGCTAAAGAATATCAGATCGTTTTCTCTTCAACACAATATTAGTAGCCCAAGAATAACGACTTATGACATTAGCAAGAATGAGGATTTGGATGGATTAAACTACAAATTTACTCCTTCAAGTCTGTATTGCTATACTGTTGGCCGAAACTTGTTGAGCTCAAAAGGTCTTTTCGCTTAAACTAAAAACTTCCCTTTTCTTTCGCGATCTTTACAAGCTTAAAGACCACTTCATGCCACAGCACCAAAAAAAACAGGACCCTTCATCGACGGCCGGCGCTGACACAGCCTTTCTCATCCCTTATGAAGACCTGCTTGGCTTCACTATAGCTATCTTCCAAAAAATAGGCTGCCCGGAAGAGCAGGCCCGTACAGCCGCCATCGCGTTGCTGAGCGCGGACCTGCGGGGCATCGATTCGCATGGCGTGGCGCGCCTCATCGGCTATGTACGCTTGTGGGAAGCGAAAAGGGCCAACCCGACGCCTGATGTCCGTATCATTCATGAAACCCCTTCTACTGCCGTGGTGGACGGGGACAGCGGATTGGGATTGGTGGTAGCGCCCTATGCCATGCAGGTGGCCATCGAAAAGGCAAAGAATGTAGGCACGGGCTGGGTCAGCGTACAGCACTCGAATCATTTTGGCATCGCAGGCTATCATGCCCTGCAGGCAGTGAAGGAGGACATGATCGGCATCGCAATGACCAATGCCAGCGCGCTGGTGGCCCCTACCTTCTCCATCGAAAGGATGCTGGGCACCAACCCCATTTGCGTAGCGGTCCCCGCAGGAGAGGAGCCGCCGTTTGTCGCCGACCTGGCAACCACCACTGCCGCCAATGGCAAGCTGGAGATCCTGCAACGGAAGAGTGAAGAAGCCCCTCTTGGCTGGATACAGGATAAGGAAGGCAATCCCACGACAGACGCGCATGCATTGAAGACAGGGGGCGCCCTGCTGCCCCTGGGCGGCGATCGGGAGCATGGCAGTCATAAGGGATATGCGCTGGGAGCCGTGGTTGATATATTTTCCGCCGTGCTCAGCGGCGCCAACTATGGCCCCTGGGTCCCCCCCTTCCCCGCCTTTGTACCCATGCCCACCGGCATGCCGGGTAAGGGCATCGGACATTTCTTTGGCGCCATGCGCATCGACGCCTTCCGGCCCGCCGCGGAGTTCAAACAGCATATGGATAACTGGATCCGCCGGTTTCGCGGCGCCACCCCCGCGCCGGGACAGGAAAAAGTGCTGATCCCGGGAGATCCTGAGCGGGAAATGGAGACGGAGCGCCGCACCCTTGGCATACCCCTCCTGGCCCCTGTCGTGGCTGACCTGAAAGGTCTGGCGGAAAAACTGGGGGTGGACTTCCCCTCCTATTGAGGTGTCAGCCTGATATTGAACTCTCCCTCCGTCACGGTGTATTTCACCGTCGTAAAATCCGATTCGTCCACCAGCTTGCAGGAAAAGGTCCCTTTCACCTGGGTGGCGCTGATGGAGGAAATAGTGACCTGTGCAGTCGCATCAGGCGTCAGGTTGGGATAGGAAGAGGTATAGCCCTTGCCGGACAGGCTGTTGTCAGCATAGGAGAGCAGGGCCTGTATGGCCGGGGTACCCGCCAGCATTTCGGCGTTGAAGGTTTCACCTGCTGTAAATGCATCGTCGGAATTGAGAAGGATATTCATTGCTTCCCCACCCTGGGCGCTGGAGGCCGCGGCGCCTGAAAGCACCAGGGTATGATATCCATTGGCTTCTGACATCACTCCTGCCACAGTGGAATAGCTCTTCTGTGTCCCGCTGAGCTTGAATTTCATATAATAGGTACCACCGGAACTGCCCGATCCGCCGCTTTTTTTACAGGCCGCCAGCACAAAGGGCAGGAAGGCCGCTAAAAGGAGATATTTTTTCATGGGGCGAAAGTAGGGACGGCGGCTCCCCGTTACAAACGCCATTTATTATTCGCCGGCGCCGAATGATTATTCGTATCTTTGCAATCCCAAAAATTAAACTGATGAAGGTCATGAAATTCGGAGGCACATCCGTCGGCAAGCCCGAACGTATGCGCCAGGTAAGCCAGCTGATCACAAAAGATGCCGAACCTGCGATCGTAGTATTAAGCGCTCTCAGCGGCACTACCAACGCTCTTGTGGAGATAGGCAATTCCATTGCTTCAGGCAGCCGGGATACGGCCCGTCAACAGATAGAAAAGCTGGAGGCCCATTACCAATCCTTTATAAAGGACCTGGTAAAAGGTGAAAAGGGTCTTGCCAAAGCAAAGGCTATTGTGGCCGAGCATTTCGAATTCCTTACCATCATCCTGCGCATATCTTTCAGCGAAGCCCTGAACAAGGACATCCTTGCCCAGGGGGAGCTCTTATCCACAAAGCTTTTCTCCGTTTTCCTGGAAGAGAATGGCATCGACCACATACTGCTGCCGGCCCTGGAGTTCATGAGCATCGACAGCCATGACGAACCCCAGGTCAACAGCATCAAGACCAAGCTGGGACATCTGCTCCAGCAGCACAGGGATAAAACACTCTTTATTACCCAGGGATACATCTGTCGTAATGCCCGGGGAGAAGTGGACAACCTGAAAAGGGGCGGCAGCGACTACAGCGCCTCTCTGATCGCCGCGGCTGTCAATGCATCTGTTTGTGAAATATGGACGGACATCGACGGCATGCACAACAATGACCCGCGGGTCGTAAAAAAGACCGTGCCCATCGAACAGCTGAGCTTTGAAGAAGCAGCTGAACTGGCTTACTTCGGCGCCAAGATCCTTCACCCTGCCTCCATCTGGCCTGCACAATTCTATAAAGTGCCGGTGAAGCTGCTGAATACCATGCAGCCGGATGCAAAAGGCACCCTTATTACGGAAGAAGCAGGCTCCGTCGGCGTAAAGGCCATTGCTGCCAAGGACGGCATCATCGCCATCAACATCCGCAGCAGCCGGATGCTCCTGGCCTACGGGTTCCTCCGCAAGATCTTCGAAGTATTCGAAAAATACCGCACGCCCATCGATATGATCACCACTTCCGAGGTGGCCGTATCCGTGACCATCGAAAATTCAACGGACCTGAAAGCCATCGTCAAGGAGCTGGAACCCTTCGGCAATATCGAAGTGGAAGAAAACCATTCCATCGTCAGCATCGTCGGCAACGAGATCTCCCGGACCGAGGGCGTCCTTGCCAGGCTATTCGAAGCGCTGACCCCCATCCCCATCCGTATGGTAAGCTATGGCGGCAGCAAACACAACGTATCACTGCTGATACCTTCGTCG
Source organism: Puia sp. (assembly GCA_035547295.1). GTDB lineage: Bacteria > Bacteroidota > Bacteroidia > Chitinophagales > Chitinophagaceae > Puia. The sequence goes on from DASZVM010000916.1 coordinate 6,689, forward strand.
CATAAGACGCAGACCCTGCAGCTGCTGAACAAAGGGTTATTCGGATTGGAATAATTATTTTTTCAGCCA
>DASZVM010000917.1:0-1775 GCA_035547295.1 Puia sp.
GAACCGTCCCCTGTCATAGGTCTGACCGGTGATCTTTTCCCTGCCCGGGTCCCTGGGAATGCTGTCCAGGCCATTGTTATGAAAAAGCTCGCCATAGGTCTTGGGCCCCTCATGACAATGACTGCAGGAAGCCCTGCCGTAGAACAAAGCGATACCATCCGCTTCCTCCGATGTTGGATGATACGTCCCCTGTAAGTACCGGTCATACCTGGACCCTGCGGAAATAAGGGTACGTTCGAATTGCGCCAGCGCCTGTACTATCCGCTGCCCCGTCACCGTGTCCGACCCGAAAGCCGCCTTGAACAAGGAAGGATAAAGGGCCGTGAGCTGCAACTTCCCGGCGCTGACAGCCAGCGATTGCCCCATTTCATGAGGGCTGGTGAGAGGTACTTCAGCCTGCTGCTCCAATCCACGGGCCCTTCCATCCCAAAAGAAATTTCGCACCCACAATAGATTGGCAAGGGACATGGTATTCCGCGGCTGCAGCGCGCCATCGACACCAACACTGAATTTCCTGCCGTCCGTAAAAGCCAGCTCCTGACGATGACAGGTGGCGCAGGACACCCGATCACCCGCGGAAAGGGCCGTTTCATAGAACAGCATCCTCCCCAACCGCACACCCTGTACGGTCAACGGATTGTCGTCCGGGATATAGATGCGGCTGCCAAAATAGGACGGGTATGCCGGCGTAAGAGGTTCGGGACCACCCATGTTTGTCCATGCGGCTGTGAAACCCGCGATACACAATGTGATCCATATGGTCTTTCTATAGCTGATAAACTAAATTAACAAAATAATTCCGGCCGGGTTCCGGATATAGCTTAACGCATACTCGGACTTCTTTCCGGGAGTGTAACCTACTTTTATGCTGTATTTCTCATCCGTGCTGTAGGAATTGTTCCGCCAGCCGCCCTCTTCCGTTTTCACCGCCTTGTAATTCCCCGGCAGGGGAAAAGAATCCCTGTTGATCTTCGAGGCGTCCGCCTGCACATAGAATTTACCCAGGTTGCTGCCAATGTTGATATTGCCCCTGTAGCCGCCGGAAAGCCACCCCCCAGCGCCATTGAGCTCGAATTTCTTTACAGGCCGCCGGCTGATGAGATTGATGGCGCCGCCCAATGCATTGGGACCATAGATCACGGAAGTATACCCCTTCGATACATTGACCTCTGCCAGATCGAAAGTGGTAAACCTGGCCAGGTCCACATAGCCGTCATAAGGTATATATACGGGCGCTGACAGAGGAATTGATCTGCCGCCCCGCGCCGGGCGTAACCACCACCTGCCCCAGCGTAAAGACATGGTTCACGCTGTCCTGGGAAAAAAGAGACAAGCTGATCAGACAAAATAAAAAGGTGGCGAGCCCTCTCATAAGCATAATTTTTTTTCGTTATATCTTCAAAGATATAACGATATGCCAAAACAAATCTACTTGTATGCAAAAAGTATTACATAGAAATAATCATTATTTAAGCCGGCGAGTTTCTTCTTCGAGGAATTTTTTAAATCTTTCCCTTTTTAAGCAGGTCGTTGATCTTCTTTTTACTCACGATCGCATAAGATTATTTGTCCGGAAGGTACGCCCCTTTATCGATCCAGCGCTTGAACTGTTTTGCGAACTCGGCATGGTCCAGCGGGGGCAGGGTACGCCCATCGCCCGGATGCCATCCCCACAGCACCAGCGTGTCGGATGTAACGTGCTCGATCAGCTGCTCTTTGGTCTTTCCTCCATTGAGCCGGGGGTCCAGCAGCTGTGCGGCCAGCTGACGGGGACT
>DASZVM010000918.1:0-10259 GCA_035547295.1 Puia sp.
TGACCGTCTGGGACAGGGCCTTTGTAAGCGCCTTCCATGCGTCCTCCATTTTTGAAGCTGGGACAAATATCCTTCGAACGGCAGTACATTTCTGACCGGCCTTTACGGTCATTTCCCTTCTCAGCTCTTTTATAAAGATATCCCATTCGGGCATGGAGGGATCTACATCTTCTCCCAGGATCAGACAATTGAGGGAGTCCGCTTCCATATTGAAGGGCGTGTTCCCGTTCATGATGGCGGGATGGGATTTCAGCTGCCGTCCTGTGGAGGCAGACCCGGTGAATGTCACCACATCCTGGTCTGTCACATGGTCCAGCAGATCGCCGGCGCTGCCGCATACCAGCTGAAGGGCGCCTGGGGGAAGGATGCCTGAAGCGACGATCTCCCGTACCACGGCTTCTGTCAGGAAGGAGGTGACGGTGGCGGGCTTGACAACGGCAGGAACGCCCGCCAGCAGGTTGACCGCTATTTTTTCCAGCATTCCCCATACGGGAAAGTTGAAGGCATTGATATGTATGGCTACGCCTTCTTTGGGCACGAGTATATGGTGACCCATAAAGGTGCCCCCTTTCCCCAGGCTCATTCCTTCGCCATCCAGACAGAAAGGTTCATTGGGGAATTTGCGCCGGAGGGAAGCATAGGAGAAGAGATTGCCGATGCCTCCTTCCAGGTCTATCCAGCTGTCGGACCGGGTTGCGCCCGTAAGGTAGCTGATCTTGTACAGCGGCTCTACCCTTTCCTTAAGATACAGGGCCAGGGCACGAAGCATACGACCCCTTTCCGGGAAGGTCATTTTGCGCAGGGCAGGATTGCCCTCGTCACGGGCATAAGCGAGCATGGCCTTGAAATCGAGGCCTTTAGTGGTAGCATGGGCGATGGTTTCGCCGGTGACAGCGTTATAGAGGGGTTGTCCTTCCCCATCGCCCGTGATCCATTTGCCGGTGATGTAATTGCCAAGCTTTGTTGCCATACAAACGATCGTTAGTTTTATCTAAGGCGAAGATAGATAAATGTCGGGAAAGAACCGGTTTCGTGACAGACTGGCATCTCAAATGGATTGGTGCGCTGTTTGGGTGCCTATCTGCATGGAAAATAATTATTCTTTCATCGATCATAAGGTTCCAACCGACTATGATCTGCTGGACGTCTATTCAAAGACGATCACGGGTGTGGTAGGACAGGTAGCTGAGGCGGTGGTGCATATACAGGTGCAGAAGCCTGTCACTGACAGGAGAGGGGGGCAGCAGAAGCTGGCGCCGGGGTCGGGAAGTGGCTTCGTCATCTCTTCCGATGGATTTATCGTGACGAATAACCATGTCATCGAGAATGCCCGGGATATACGGGTGTCGCTTGCGGACGGGCGGACGGTGAATGCGGAGCTGAAAGGAACGGACCCTTCCACGGATATAGCGGTGCTGAAGATCTATGAGTCGGGTCTCAAGGCGTTGAGCTTTGCCAATTCGGAGGCTTTACAGCCCGGGCAGATCGCCATTGCCATCGGTAATCCTTTGGGATTGCAGCATACGGTAACAGCGGGGGTGGTCAGCGCGCTGGGACGTACGCTCAGGGCCAATAATGGCCGTCTGATAGACGATATCATCCAGACCGACGCTTCCCTGAACCCCGGCAATTCCGGGGGGCCATTGGTAAACTCATTGGGGCAGGTGATCGGGGTTAATACAGCTACGATCCTTTCGGCACAGGGGCTTTGTTTTGCGGTATCCTCCAACCTGGCTGCTTTTGTGGCAGGCAAGCTGATCATGGAAGGAAAGGTAAAAAGGGCTTATCTTGGAATCGCGGGGCAGGTAGTCAATCTCACGGGCAGGATGATCGCTGCCAACCGGCTGGAAAAGAAGACGGGTATTTATATCTCCGAAGTGGTCCCTGACCAGCCCGTGTATAATAATGAGCTAAAGGCTGGAGATATTATCGTAGCTTTCGATGGCAGATCCGTCAGCACCGTGGATGAGCTGCACAAGCAACTCGGTGAGGCAGTCATAGGGCGGGCTACCCGGCTGGAGGTGCTGCGTAATGGCCATAAGGAGATTGTGAACGTGATCCCCGGAGAAATGAAATAAGGCTAGGCCCTCATCCTTTTGTCGATGGCGTCTGAAAGGGAGTCGAATATATCGTCGATAGAGCCTTCCCCCTTGATAATGACTACTTTATCATATTTGCTATAGTAGTCTGCCACGGCAGCGGTCTTTTTTTCATATTCCGTCAGGCGGGCGAGGATCACATCCTCCTTGGTATCGTCTGAACGGCCGGAGGTGAGTCCCCGGTTGAGCAAGCGTTTTATCAGCTCATCCTGGCCTACCTGGAGGGCCAGAACAACGGCGATGGAGGTGCCTTTTTGTGAGAGAAGTTTGTCCAGGGCTTCGGCCTGTGCGGTGGTACGGGGGAAACCGTCAAACAGGAAGCCATTGGCCTGGGGATTGTTATCAAGGGCGGAGCTGATCATTTCGATGACCACCTCATCAGGCACAAGCTGTCCTTTGTCCATAAAGCTCTTGGCAGCCAGTCCCAGCGGGGTCTGCCCTGCAATTTCGCTGCGTAAGAGGTCGCCCGTGCTAAGGTGTTTCAAACCATATTTTGAAATGAGCCTTTCAGACTGGGTGCCTTTCCCGCTGCCGGGCGGTCCAAATAGAATTAAATTAAACATATGTACTACTTACCCTTGTGAGTGGACAAATATAAGGCATAAAATGAAATGTTAAGGCCTGCCGGCTATCAATTTGCCGACAATCCGCCCGAACTTAGCCTGCGTAGATTTGTTGTATAAAATAGAAATCATGAGGCAATCAATCAGAAATACCGCCTTCGTAGTGCTGGTCCTGTTATTGCAGCAATGCACTTATTCCCAGTCATCTACCCCACCGAAATTGAATACTATGGATACTTCGAAAAAAACAAACAACCCCGCCTATTCACACACTGAACAGGCGCCTGTTAACCTGACGGACGAGCAATGGAAAAAGATACTGCCGGCGGATGTGTATGAGGTGGCCAGGAACAAGGGTACTGAGCGGGCCTGGACCAGTCCCCTGGAAAATCTCCATGATGTAGGCACTTACTACTGTGCTGTCTGTGGCAATCCTCTTTTCCAGAGCGATACCAAATTCGACAGCGGCTGCGGCTGGCCCAGCTTTTACAAACCCATCAGCAAGTCGAGCATTATTTATGCAGCCGACCACTCCTATGGCATGGATCGTACGGAGGTGATGTGCGGACGGTGCAAGTCCCATTTGGGGCATGTGTTCAATGATGGTCCTCCCCCCACCCATCTTCGTTATTGCATCAACGGCGTAGTGCTTGATTTTGAAAAGGCAAAGGAGGCGGAGAAGAAGTACAATGCGGATAAACAATAACGACAGTAATGAATAAGCAACGCATCGGCTGGATAGGGTTGGGCAATATGGGGTTTCCCATGGCCCGTAACTTACTAAAAGCGGGTTTCCCCCTCTATGTATATAACCGTACGGCGTCCAGGGCTGATCCGCTGGTGGCCGAAGGTGCTGTATTGGTGCCTCATCCAAAAGAGCTGTGGGGGCTGGTGGATATCATCATCACCATGGTCTCTGATGATACGGCATTGAAGGATCTGTATGACCAGCGGGGAGGGCTGCTGGCATCTGCGCAGGTGGGCAAGATCGTCATCGATATGAGCACTGTGTCGCCTTCCACGACGCGGGAGCTGGCGGGCTTATTGTCGGCAATGGGTGTGGAATATCTCGATGCGCCTGTATCCGGCAGTGTAAAACCTGCCGAGGAGGGACAGCTGGTGATCATGGTGGGTGGGAAGCATTCGGTATACGAGTCGGTGCGCCCTGTTTTTGAGAAGCTGGGAAAGGCTTCTTTTCTCATGGGTGCGCAGGGGGCGGGGCATACTGCAAAGCTGGCGATCAATCTGTTGCTGGCATTTAATATACAGGGGCTGGCGGAATCGGTGCTTTTTGCCAGGGAAAACGGCATTGCCCCGAAGGAAATGCTGGCCCTGATCAATGAGAGTGCTCTTGGGAACGGGATTACCAGGATGAAAGCTGCCAATATTGAAAATAATGAATTCCGGGCTGCTTTTGCCCTGAAACACCTGACCAAGGACCTGCGGCTGGTGAAGGAACAGGGACTTCGCACACCCGGCGGACTGGCCCTTGAAGATTGTTTTAAAAAGGCTGCCCATGAATGGGGGGAAAAGGATGTAATGGCGATAATATCCTATCTCAGCGCACAGGGTGAGAAACAGTCTGTATTTTAAGGAATTTACTATACATTTGCTCCCCGTCCGGGGATAAGCCAACTTAGCTCAGCTGGTAGAGCATTTCATTCGTAATGAAAGGGTCGTCGGTTCGATTCCGATAGTTGGCTCAGATGCGTAAAGCCTCTTTCGGTGATCTTATCATAGCAGCGCTGTTTGTCTGCTACCTGGTAAATTGTTTTTCTCCGCTGAGGCTGGAATATGACAGCATTCACTATTTCGCCCTGAAGGATTGTCTGGAGCATGCATGTCCTCCCCGCTTTCAGGCAGCGAACGATCCCCATCCTTACGGTTATCCTCTTTTGTTACTGCTGTTATCCCTAACAGGGCTGCTGCATCCTTTTACCATTGTCCTTGTCAATCTGCTGTACCTCGCGGGAGCGGTTTATTTTACGGGGAAGCTTTTCAGTCGTATGTCCGGCGGCGGGCGGCTGCCATTACGGGGAACGGAGAGAATAAAGGTGGGAATGGGTAATCGGAAGCTGGAGCAGGGGATTGTGCTTTTGCTGTTAAGCTATCCCATTATCAAGTTCTCTTCCTATCCGATGTCGGAGATGCAATATCTTTTCTTTTCCTGCGGGAGCTTGTATTTTTTTAGATTATATACGGATCGGGGTTCGCGACCGGCAGCGTTGGTGCTGGCTTTTTTGTTTGCCGGACTGGCTACCTTGACCCGTACGGTGGGGGTTGCGCTTTTGCCTGCATTGACGGCGGGATTGGCGTGGCATCACCGGGTAGTACTGATGAGGTATTGGAAAATCGTTGTGCTGACAGTAGTCGTGGCAGTGACCGGGCTGGCGATCATGCTGGGGATGAGCTCAAATCTTTATATGAGCAGCGTGCGGCGTGCAGGTCCAGGGTGGGTGGTATTGTTACGGGAGCATCTGACGGAATGGGGGCAACTGATGCTGAATGTGCCTATGGGGAAGATAGCGGGCATTGGTGAACGTATGGTGCGCTGGCCGATGATAGTCATCGGATCATTGCTGGTATGTGTGGTAACCTATCAGCTCATACGTCAGAGAAAAAAGGTACCTCTGGCGGCAGGCGTGTACCTCGCGCTTTATTGTGTGCTGATATTTTGCTGGCCCTTTTATGACGTGCGTTTTTGGATACCAGTGGTGCCGTTGATGATCATGGTCCTGTTACAGGGGACGTATCCCAGGTTTCTTCGTCTGATGGTATTCATATATATACTGGCTGGTGCAGGGGCCCTCGGCTATTCCGCTTATACGGCTTTTAACGAGCAGGCGCTGGCGCATAGTCAGGCAGGGGGCCGGTACCGCAATGAGTATGAAACCTTTTTTTCCGGCAAACCGTCCCCTGATACTACTGTCCGGGTGGACCCTTATGTGCTGCACGTGTTAGAGACGTGCAGGTGATTCTCTTTACTATTGACTATCTTTACTATCCGGAATTTACTAAATAACAAATCATGCAGCTGTCTCATCTGGCCGAAACGCTTATTGGTTCTGAGATCGTAAAATTAGGTGGAGATATCAGGGAGAAGATCCGACAGGGGGAGAGGATCTACAACTTTACGGTGGGTGATTTCGATCCTGCCATATTCCCTATTCCCAAGGCATTGGAAGATGGGATCGTCGATGCCTATCGCCGGCATTTTACCAATTACCCGTTGGCGGAAGGCAACCTGGACCTGCGTCAGTCCATTGCGGCTTTTTTGAAAGAACGGGAAGGGTTGACCTATTCTTCTGTAGATGAGATCCTCGTAGCCAGCGGAGGGCGGCCCCTGATCTATTCTTTATTTCGCACGCTGATCGACAAAGACGATAAGGTGGTCTATGCGGTGCCCTCATGGAACAATAACCACTATACGCATCTGAACTGGGGTGAACATGTGGTCATCGAAGCCAGGGCGGAAAATAATTTTATGCCTACGGCGGATGCTATCCGGCCCCATGTCAAAGAGGCAACGCTGATCTGTCTTTGCAGCCCGCAGAACCCAACGGGGACCACCATTTCCCGGAAAGACCTTTCCGCCATCTGCGAGCTGGTAATAGAAGAGAACAAGCGACGCAAGGAAGGTGAAAAGAAGCTGTTCCTCCTGTATGACCAGATGTACTGGCAACTGACCTATGGGGATATCCGTCATTATGATCCTGTTTCGCTGTATCCCGCCATGCGGGAATACACGATCTATATCGATGCCATCAGCAAGGTGTTTGCCGCTACCGGTGTTCGGGTGGGCTGGTCTTTTGGTCCCGCGGAGGTCATTGGCAAGATGAAGGCCATCCTTACGCATATTGGTGCCTGGGCGCCCATGGCGGAACAAAAGGCTACCGCCGCTTTTTTATTGGAAAAAGAGAAGATCGACGAATATCTGCAAACTTTCAAAGCTGCTGTATCCGACAGGCTGCGGCGCATTCATGCCGGCTTTGTACAATTGAAAAAAGAGGGATTCCGGGTAGATGTGCTGGCACCGGAGGCGGCCATTTATCTTACGATCAGGATCGACCTGGCGGGTCTTCGTACGGCGGAAGGAAAAGTATTGGCGGATCAGACGGATGTTACGTCCTATCTATTGAATGAAGCTAAGCTGGCTGTTGTACCTTTCTCTGCATTTGGAGCTTCCAAAAGCTCTCCCTGGTACCGGCTGAGCGTAGGCACCTGTCATGTGGAGGAGATCGGGGAAATGATCGGTAAATTACGCGAGGCTATGAAAAAACTGTCTCCCGGCTCTTGAGAGCCGGCTGACGGCAACACTAGTTTTTGTTACAAATAAAGACAAAGGGCTTCAGCTCTTTTTCCCTTATGATCTTTTGCATGGTGTCGCGCTTATACAATGTCTTATGCCTGTTGATATCAAAAACCTCGTGAGCAATACAAAAGCTATCGATAGTTTCGAAGTGAAATAAAAGTTCATTGAGCTGCTCCAGTTCCTTTTCCATGGACTGTTCGTTCATCTGTTCATCTTTCACCAGAACAAGCAAATCTCTGTTACACGTTTTCATTCTTTATTAGATTTTAATAACCAGACAACCTTATTTATACCCCGACATACCGGCATTTACGCCGCAGCCGCATTTTTTACTACTACCACCGATGCCCCTGCCCGAATTACAGCTAATTATTACAATGCTACTAAATAATAATAAAAGAATCAATATCGGCCTGGAAATCTTCATGGATTTAATCTTACTAATTTAACTATTTTGTAAAGAAAAAAGTATCCTGTTTTGGCATCTCCCTCAAAAATTAACAATCCCACTATAAAAAAAGCCAGAATACTCTTAGTGCCTTTGGATTGGGGACTGGGGCACGCAACCAGGTGTATACCAATCATTAATGAATTACTGATCCAAAATTTCGAAGTCCTGATCGGGGCTACAGGCGACCAGAAAGCCCTTCTGCAGCGGGAATTTCCTTTGCTATCGTATGTGGAACTACCTGGCTATCAAATAAAATATGACAAAAATCGTGCCTTTACGATCTTTCGATTGATCAGCTCGATCCCAAAGATTTTGATCCGGATCAAGGAGGAAAACAGGTGGTTGGGGCGGTTCAGGGAGGAGATGGAGCTGGATGCGGTGATCTCGGACAACCGTTATGGGTTATGGGGGAAAGGATTTTATTCCGTGTTTATCACTCATCAGCTGGGTATCAGGACGTCCCTGGGGTCCCGGATGGACCGGTGGGTTCAGCGTCTCCATTACAGGCTGATTAACCGTTTTTCTGTCGTTTGGGTGCCGGATCAGGAGGAGGGGATGGGGTTGGCTGGGGCGCTCTCCCACCCCGGGCGGATGCCTTTACCGCCGGTGAGGTATACGGGGATACTGTCAAGGATGGAGGAGGAGGAGAAGCTACAAGCTGCGAGCGGTGAGCTGCAAGCAGAGACTGGGGAAGGGCCTATAGATCTTTTAGTTCTGTTGTCGGGTCCGGAGCCGCAACGCAGCATCCTTGAAAAGCAGTTATGGGCGCAACTGGGGGATATGAAGGGAAGGGTGGTGCTGGTGAGAGGATTGCCCGGAGGAGGAGGGACGCTGAAAGGGTTGCCGAATGTCCAGACCTACGATCATCTTCCTGCTAAAGAGTTGAATATTTTATTGTTACGGGCAAAGCTGGTACTGGCCAGGTCGGGTTATAGTACGGTAATGGACCTGGTTCGTTTGAAGAAGAAAGCCATCCTTATCCCCACGCCGGGGCAGACGGAACAGGAATACCTGGGCAGGTGTCTGGAGGAGAGACGGATTGCCGTGTGTATCCGGCAAAAAAGGTTCTCGTTGGCTGATGCATTGCTGCGTGCGAACGGCTTCCCTTACGTTACGGTGCAGGAAAGGAAGGATCTCCTGCGGGAAGTGATTGCTCAATCCTTTTCCCCTATCGATTTTGGATAGTCGAAAAACCAGAATGAAGTACCGGTACTGAGGAAATCCCGCCAACTTTCAGCCTGGCTGGTGACTGCAAATATGCTGCAGGTAGGCATATTGTCCAGGCGTACGGTGGTGAGGACGTTGGCAAATGCGGTGATGCCCGGATTATGGGAGAAAAGGGCGGCAGACCCATACCTGTCATCCAGACCGGCCACGACCTCTTTGAAGTCCTGTACCTGAGCATGGTAAAGCTCCTGGAGAATGACCAGCTCTTTCTCTTTTCTTCCGAATTCATGGAGAAAGATCTCGGCAGTGTGACGGGCTCTTTTTGCCGTACTTGAGACAAAAAGGTCTATTTTAACACCAGCCTTTATCAGTCTTCCTGCCATTACAGGGGCATCACGTTTGCCCCTGTCATTCAAAGGTCGATCGATATCAGAGAGGCTGGCATTGTCCCAGCTGCTTTTTGCGTGTCGGACGATCAAAAGGGTTTTCATGGCGGACGAGTTGTCCCGGGTATGGTATATTCCGGGATCACCCTGACTATAAATTTACGCTATCTATCGCAAATATCATAGCCCGGGGTTTCTGGGGAATATCCTTATGTCGCTGAATACCAATTAAATGTCAAAGGCCTGGGAGTTGATGAAATTGATCAGGGACACTGTATTCTTCAATTTTAGCTTTTTGAGGATATTATGCCGGTGGACTTCCACTGTCTTTAAGGAGATATTCAGTTCGGAGGCTATTTCCTTTGAGGATAAGCCTTCCTTAAGGGACCTGACGATCTGCATTTCTCTGTCGGAGAGGTTGTTGATATCAGGGTTTGTCTGATCTCCATTCAGCATTTGTTCCGACAGGATATTTTTTACTTCCTGGCAGATGTAGACCTGGTTATTACTGACCTCGGAAATAGCCTCCAGCATTTCCTGGCGAGGGGAGTTCTTCGTGACGTATCCCTTTGCGCCCAGGCGGAGCATTTTCTTTGCGTAGGCAGGCTGGGAATGCATGGACACACCGATGATCTTTGAGCCCGGCGAATATTTCCGGATCATTTTCAGCACATCAAAGCCGCTCATAGGCGCCATGTTGATGTCCAGCAAAACGATGTCGGGTCTTTTGTCCCTGGCCAGTTCGATGGCCCGTTCGCCTTCTCCACATTCTGCAACGACCTCAAAATTCTCATTCTTGCCCAGTAAAAAACTCCATGTCTCTCTGATAAGAGTATGATCGTCCACGATCATGATAGAAACTTTCTTCATAACCTTGTTTTTTTCTCAAGGGGGAAATAACAAACAATACTAATCGAGCACGCTAACCAGGCGAAGAGGTTGTTATGAGGGAATGGGGTGTACTATAAAACCAGTACGTAATAATAAGTATTTTATCCGATATTTTCAATTTTTTTAGAACCCTAAGTGACTGACTACGTTTAACGTATATCAATAGCCCCGTATGTTCTTCCCTTCCATGTAATTCATGAACGCTTTATTAACCACCCTGTTACCACCCGGAGTAGGGTAATTACCCGTAAAATACCAGTCTCCTGTGTTGGTAGGGCAGGCTTTGTGAAGGGATTCGATGGTCTGGTAGATCACCTGTACGGGTGTAGTTATTTCGGGAGGGGTTATCAGCTGAGCAATCTTTGCGGAGATCTCTTCCGGAGTGAAGGG
>DASZVM010000919.1:0-3363 GCA_035547295.1 Puia sp.
CTTTGCTTGCCTGGATAATGGCGCTCTCCTTATTCTCACTGGCGGGTATACCGCCTACGGCGGGCTTTTTCGGGAAGTTCTTTTTGCTGATGGCAGGTGCAGGCAAGGGGAATTATGTATTCATCGGCATTGCGGCCCTGAATATGGTCATTTCGCTGTATTACTATCTGCGTGTGATAAAAGCTATCTTTATGGATAGCCAGCCACAGCCGATGGGCAAGCTGAAGATCCCTTTGTTACCCAATATCGCTTTCCTGGTTTGTCTGGGGGGCATCGTTGTGACGGGGCTCATGGGATGGGTCTATGACTATATTTATTCATTGAGCATTGGGTTTTAAAATATATGGCTATCAATCAAAACCATTTATTCGAGGAGCTGAACGGGGTAAAGTGCGCTATCGCGGAGAAGAATGTTCCGGCGGAGCGGGTTGAGTTCTTACGCGGGATCCTGGAATATAATAAGTATACCGTGGTGGTGGTGCCTAGTCCGCCTCCGAAGGGAGAAGACGCTGTGGCACCGGAAACATTTACTGTCGGTGTAACGGATGTGATGTTCAACCCGGTGAATGCCATTTTCGGCAGGCTGTTAAAGACGCCGGATGGTCATGTCGTGACGCTTGCGTACTGGCAGCAAAAGGAAAAAGAATCGAATGACGAAGCGCCATATTTTGGAAAGGGACAGGGTTAGGAGGTCGTCGGAGAGGGGGCGACGAAATAAGACAGCAACCGGATCACCTCGTTATCGTCGACCTGGTTGAAATCCTGATAGAATCGGCCTACCCCATAAAATGGGGCAGGAGTATGTAAACAAATGAGATCGTCTACTTCCATTCTGATCCGGTGTGCTGCCTGCTGTGAAGCAACGGGCGCTGCCACTATTAATTTTCCCGGCTGTCTGCTTTTCAGCATCCTCAGGGTGGCCAGGATGGTCCTGCCGGTGGCGATGCCGTCATCAACTACTATTACTGTTTTGTCCTGAATGTCGAGCGGTTTCCGATCGCCCATGAATCGTTTATACCGATCTTCCAGCTCTTGTCTGATGCGTGCTGTTTCATGCTGGATATATCCGGGAGGGATGCCATCGTGCGTTCTTTCTATAAAGCTGTCTTCCAGCCCTACGGCGCCTATGGCATATTCTTTATTTTCGGGGTGACCTATTTTTTTGGTCATCAGCAGATCGAGCGAAAGACCAAGATATATGGCGAGATAATATCCGATGGGTACGCCACCTCTTGGCACTGCCAGTATCACGCCGTCCTGGTGTTTATACTGTTCCAGGCGCCGGGCCAGCTGTCTGGCGGCATCGTATCTATCGATAAAATACACTATGGCCTTTTCGATGGGCGTAAAAAATTCATGCCAGCACAGGTGCTTTTGCCGGGTGCTGATAAGGACATTGCCGCCGGGAAGGAATAAAATTCCACAATGCAGGCAAATCTTCCCCATGGGGGAGAATGGATATCCTTAGGTATTGGGAACCATACACCACCAGTAGGGTGCATGCCAGGTATTTGGATCGGGAACTCATGGCATATGTTTTGATTTTCAATGATTGAAGGTCTTTGTTTACTATTTGTTCACCAAAAAAGGCGTCCTATGTCTATCGTAAAAGTGATCGAGGTGATCGCATCCTCCGAAAAAAGCATCGATGATGCGTTACAGAATGCTGTGAAAGAGGTGTCAAAGACGGTCCATAATATAGACTCGGTCTTTGTGAAGGATATCAAAGTACATGTGAAGGACGGGAAAATAACGACTTATGGATTGATCTGCAAGGTGGCTTTCAGGCTTGATGAAAACCGGTGAGTCAAACAACGAAACAATGAGATCAGTATTCATCTTAACGGATTTTTCTGAAGCTGCGTTCCGTGCTGCGGAATATGTCTGTTCGTTGGCCGATCAGCTGCTGATCGGGCGTATCGTGCTATATCATGCCTATGAAATGGTCATTACACCGACAGAGGTGCCGATGCCACCCGTGAAAAGCGATGAGGAGCTATATCTTGAGAGTATGGAAGCGCTGGGGTTGATGAGAGACCGGCTCAAATCAAAATTGCGGGATACGGTAGCCATCGATATGCAGGCAGAGAATATGTTCTCCCCTGAAACGATCAATCAGCGATGTAAGGAACAGAAGATCGACCTTTTGGTCATGGGGATATCGGGCAAGTCGGATCTTGACAGGCTGATGACAGGGAGCATCACGGCCCGGATGCTGGAAAAATGCCGCTTCCCCTTGTTGATGGTGCCGGAGGGAACGGTGGTTGGCAAAGAGATAAAGACTATTGTATTTGCGACGGACCTTAAGGATATCGATGCGATACCGGCGACACTGCTGCATTCTTTTCTGGATGTATTCAATGCGGAGGTCCAGGTTGTAAATGCGGGACCGGCAAAAGTGCATGAATATGTGCCGGAAAGCAGGAGGGAAGCTGTGGACGGCCTGCATAAGCTGCTGGATAAATACCGTTCTTCTTTTTATTATATCGATGGTGATAATGTGGTGGACAGCGTACTTACTTTTGCGGGTGAGCATCATGCATCCATGATCATTGCCCTGCCTAAAAAGCATAGCTTTTTATCCGGAATATTTCACAAGAGTGTAAGCAAGAGAATGGCCTATAATTCTCAGATCCCGTTATTGTGTCTGCCGGAATCGGGCATGTAAATTGTATAATTATTTTTATGAACCTGGAAACGATCCATATCGATCTGGAAGACATTACCTTATCAGGTAAGCTTCATCGTCCTGAACAGCCGAGGGGACTTGTGATCGTTACAGCAAGAAAGGATTGCAGGCTGTTGCAAATAGAGAATGAATGGTTGTTCAAATGCCTGAGCAGGAAAAATATCGCGGTCCTGTTTACTTTTCTTTTAGACCCGCCTGAAAACCAGGATCTCGACATTCCCTTTGACATTGGATTGATGAGTAAGCATATCGAGCTGCTGACGGAATGGGTCTCGCACCAGGAGTCGCTGAGACGGCTGCCTTTGGGTTATTTTGCGGTGAATACCGCTGCGGCAGCTGTTCTGGAGGCTTCCATTCCGGCGGGCAGGAAGGTACGGGCGATCGTATGCAGCTGCGGCCGGCCTGATCTGGCGGGGCCAAAGCTTTCTTTTGTAAGACCTGCGACCTTATTGATCACTGGATCTGAAAATGTGTATCTGACGGAACTGAACTGGCAGGCTTATGAGCTGTTGAATTGTGAAAAGCAGCTGGTCACTATCGAAGGAGACCCGCGTCAATTTGAAGAGGAGCATAAGGCAAGACAGATAGCCCACCTTTCATCAGGATGGTTTGACCGGCATTTCCCAGTGGCACATACGGCAGGAACGGCCGAAACTATAAAGCATCATGATACT
>DASZVM010000920.1:0-2620 GCA_035547295.1 Puia sp.
CCAAAGCGCCCAGAATAACGCATGCAACAAGAGACACTGATACATTATTCTATTTGCCCCTCATGTAATTCCGCCGACATAAGACCTGCTGTTACTGCCCGGGATTATACGGTTTCGCAAAAGACCTTTGCCATATGGGAATGCGGCAATTGCACCCTCAGGTTCACACAGGATGTACCGGATGCGGCCAGTATCGGCCCGTATTATAAGAGTGAAGATTATATATCGCATACAAATACACGGAAAGGGCTGGTGAACAGTCTTTATCACATGGTGCGCAAGCAAACGCTCTCGGATAAGCGCCAACTGCTGTCTTCGGCTACCCGGCTGAAACAGGGGAAGATGCTGGATATCGGTGCAGGTACGGGGGCTTTTGCCGCTCATATGGCGGAGAATGGCTGGGAGGTGACGGGGCTTGAGCCCGATGAGACAGCCAGAGAGATAGCCCTTGCTCAAAATAAGGCGCAGCTGCTGCCTATGTCGGACTTTTATTCCCTGGCTCCCGGCAGCTATGATGCTATTACGCTGTGGCATGTGCTGGAACATGTGCATGACCTGCATGCTTACGTGGGACAACTTGCCAGGTTGTTGAAAAAAGAGGGGCGTATCTTTATCGCTGTCCCGAACTATACTTCCTATGATGCGGCGGTCTACAAGGGCGCCTGGGCTGCTTATGACGTGCCTCGTCATTTATATCACTTTTCTCCCGATGCCATGGAAACCCTGCTGACCAAACATGGCCTGCAGCTGCAGGTGACCCGGCCAATGCTCTACGATAGCTTTTATATCAGCATGCTGAGCGAGAAGTACCGGAATGGCAAGGGGAATATAGTAAAAGCCTTTTTTACGGGTCTTATTTCCAACATGAAGGCATTTGTAGACAAGTCCAGGTGCAGCAGCCTGATCTATGTAATAGGGAAATAGCGTCTACAGGCTGAATTTTATCTCGTAAATGTCCGGCCAGAGCTTACCTGTGATATATACTTTACCTGTCGTGGAATCATAGGCGATGCCATTCATGGTATCGGCAGGAGCGTATTTGTTGCGTTCTGTCGTGTACAGACCGTCCAGGTCCAATCTTCCCACCACTTTTCCGCTGGCGGTATCGATCTTCAGGATATAATTGGTCTGCCATTGATTGGCGTAGATAAAGCCCCCAATCATCTCCAGCTCGTTGACGTTGCTTACGGGTCCGTTGTTGTCCGTCACACCTATGACCCTTACAAGCCGGAAGGAGGCCGGATCGACATAGCTGATGTTGCTGGTACCGTCGCTCATGATGAGATAAGTGCCGTCAGTGGTCATTCCCCAGCCTTCTTTCACAGGGATGGGGAACTGTCCCAGTGGTTTGAAAGTCTTTGCATCATAAATAAAACCGACCCTGGTCTGCCAGGTCAGCTGATATACCTTATCCTTTAAAAAGGTGATGCCTTCCCCGAAATATTTATTCCTGTCCAACTCGGCCTTTTTATCGATCTTCCCTGTTTTCAGGTCGACCACGCCAAACATGGACCTTCTGCTATCCGGCATATTGGGCTCAGTCCCTGTGCTCTCATATAATTCACCGTTGTGGAAGAGCAGTCCTTCCGTAAAGGAGGCGGTATCGTGGGGCAGTGTTCTGACAACGCTGTAATTAATGACAGGAGGGGAATTATCCACCGGTTTTTCGCCTGTGGCGTCCGGTGTGGAGGAATTGGTACAGGAGGCGAAAAGGCTTAGGATGATCAGAAGTTGGAACGGTTTGTTCATAAATCTGGTGCAAATGTCTGGTAAGGAGCAAATTTAAGGGTCTCCGGCCCGTTTTGCCGTAAATATTATGGTAAAAATTTGCATTTACGGGAAAAAATATATTGTTTTACAATGGCTTATCATCTGAATACCACCCTTACACTTAACCCCGGTTACTCTCCATAGGGTGATATTCCCCTCTATCGTCCATCTGCCAATATTCTCTGACACGAACCGCAGGCGACTGTATTAGTCCCTTGACAAGACGTCCATGTTCCCAATGAAGACCCTTTGCTAAAGAAGGTACCATGAAACATCTTTTACGCCTGCCGGTGATTTTCTGGTTATTGCTCAGATTACCTGCTGCTGCCCAGCAAGGGTGCCGTTCTGTCGAGTATAAGCAGGACCTGCTGCAGCATAACCCGGGATTGGCTGCTACATTTTCGGAGATCGAAAGCTTTACCCACCGGCAGACGGGGCATTCCCGTGTCATTGTAAATGGGGTTGATCATGGTGGGAAGGGGCCTGCCATTATCACTATCCCGGTGGTCGTACACATCGTATACAGCAATCCTACGCAAAATATCAGCGATGTCCAGGTGCAATCCCAGATCATGGTACTGAACAGGGATTATCGCAAGCAGAACCCGGATACTTTTCAAATACCTTCTTATTACAGAGGGCTGGCTGCGGACTGTGGCATCCGCTTCGTACTGGCCAACGTGGACACCAATGGCAAGACCACTACGGGTATTGTCCGGCGGCAGACCCATCAGCAGGGTTTTTCCTACAACGATGCGGTCAAGTTCACAGCACGGGGCGGTGATGATGCCTGGGACAGGGACCGTTATCTCAACAGTTGGGTATGTGACCTTACCGATGGCGTCCTTGG
>DASZVM010000921.1:0-8049 GCA_035547295.1 Puia sp.
CTTTTAGCAAGGACCTGGGCATCATCAGGCTCTCCACCGAAGCAAAAGAGCTGGCAACCGCCACTGTAACGGCCAAGACACCCGCCATGCGTCTGGACATGGATAAAAAAGTTTTCAACGTGGACAGGAATATCGTCAGCGCCGGCGGCACAGCACAGGACGTCATGCGTAACGTGCCTTCCGTCAATGTGGACATCGATGGCAATGTCTCTCTCCGGGGGGCATCACCCACCATCTTTGTCGACGGACGCCCCACCACTCTCTCACTGGACCAGATACCCGCCGACGCCATCGAAAGCGTGGAAGTCATGACGAACCCTTCTGCTAAATACGATGCTTCCGGGGGCGGCTCCGGCATCATCAACATCATATTAAAGAAAAACCGCAAGCAGGGGTACAATGGATCGATTTCCGCAGGCGTCGACTCCCGGGGCGGTGCCAATGGCCTTGTAGGCCTCAACGCACGCCAGGGAAAAGTGAACCTGAGCCTCAACGGCATGTACCAGGGTTTTCGCGGGAAGACCATCGGGACTACGGACCGCGCTTCCACGCTGAGGGACACCACCACGCATCTGGTGCAAAGCGATCTGCAGCGCAACATCGGTCACTTTATGTTCGGTCAGGTGGGTCTTGATTATTTTATTTCCAACAAGACCACCGTGTCCGGCTCCTATATCAAGGTGCATGGCAACTTCAAACCCACGGACGTATCGAACATCATGACAGAGGGCATCACTCCGCCGGATCCATCCGTATATTCCCTGCGCAAGTCCAATTCCGACAGGGAATTCGATGTCAATGGCGTACAGGTAGGGATGAAGCATCTCTTTGCCAAGGAAGGACACCAGCTCACCGCGGACGGGTCCTGGTTTGGCGTGACCTCGCATGCATCTTCTCTCTATACCACGGATTATTATACGGGTCTGCCCGGAACACCGGTAGCGTATACCACCAGACAGCAGGTGCTCGGTACCGCCGACCCCGCCTTCACCACCTTCCAGACGGATTATACCAACCCCATCGGTAAGGTCAAGCTGGAAGCAGGCTTGAGGGCCGCATTCCAGAAACTGGCGAACTACAACGATACTTATAACATCGATGAGAACGGCGAGTCTACGATCACCCCTTATGGGACCAGCAATTACAAAAGCACCAGCAGGGTCTATGCTGCCTATGTCACCGTATCCAGCACGATCAAAAATTTCAGCTACTCGCTGGGTCTGCGGGGAGAGAGCTCCAATTACTCGGGCGATCTGCTGAACACAGGGCAGCATTTTCACAACAGCTACCCCGTTAGCCTCTTTCCTTCTGTGTTCCTCAGCCAAAAGCTGGAACATAACCAGGAGCTGCAGGTTAGCGCTACCCGCAAGATCAACCGCCCGGGCTTCTTTCAGCTGATACCCTACACGGACTATTCGGATACGCTGAACATCACAAAGGGTAACCCCGACCTCGTACCGGAGTTTACCAATTCCTTCGAGCTGTCATACATGAAGACCTTCCCACATAGCAACACATTGCTGATCTCCGGGTATTACAAGTACACGTCCAACCTGATGACGCGCTACCAGGACAGCGGTGTAAACCCCATCGGCAAACCCGTCCTGATCAACACCTACGAAAATGCGCACAATGCATATACCGTAGGCGGTGAGATCACATCCACGGATAACATCACAAAATGGTGGGACATCACAGCGAATTTCAACATTTATAATTCGCATATCAATACTGAAAATCTGAAACAGACTTCCCAGGATGCCATCTGGAGCTGGTTTGGTAAATTCAACAGTAATTTCAAGCTGCCTGCTAATTTCAGCATCCAGGCCACCTTTATCTACCAGTCGAAGACCAATATCCCGGCCAATCAGCAGCAGAACCAGTTCGGTCCTCCCGGCCAGACTATGCAAAGCGCTTCGCAGGGATACATCAAGGCCTTCTATGGCGTCGATATGGCTATAAAGAAATCTTTCTTAAAGAACAATGCCGCCAGCATCACCCTGAGCATGAGCGATATTTTCCGCACCCGCTGGTCAAAGCAATACAGCCACAGCGACAGCCCGTACTTTGCACAGGAATATGACAGGCTGAAGGACCCGCAGCTTTTCAGGGCCGTGTTTGCTTACCGGTTCGGAAAAATGGACCTGAATCTCTTCAAGCGGAAGAATATGAACCAGCAAGGGCCGCCGCCGATGAACTAGACAGATGACAGTAAAGGATATAAAAAGGATCGTGCATGCATGGGTCCTCAAAGAGCTCAGCCCCCTGGAGGGATTCCAGGGGGCCTTTTATCATGGCTCCATCAACTGGCTGAATGATGATGAACTTTTTCCATCTACTTCAGACATCGACATTATCGCAGTGGTAGCTGATCCCGGACAGCACATATCAGGTAAACGCATTCACCGGGATCTTATACTGGAAGTCTCCTATATGCCCGCCGAGGCATTCCAGACAGCCGAACAAATATTGGGGACTTTTTACCTGGCCGGCAGTTTCCGGAAACCCGGTATCATCGCCGACAAAAAAGGGCAGCTGACAATGCTTCAGCACCAGGTGGCCGAAAAATATGCAGCGCCTTATTGGATACACCGCCGGTGTCAGGACGCAGAGGATAGATCCATAGAATTCCTGGGGCAGCTGAACGAACAATCCCCTCTGCACGACCAGGTCACCAGCTGGCTCTTTGCCAGAGGCCTGATGGCACACATGCTGCTGCTGGCCGGGTTGAAGAATCCGACAGTACGCAAAAGATATGTGGCAGCTCAAAAGCTTTTGTCAGCGCATCACTCACTGGATTTTCATGAGCGGCTGCTGCAATCAATAAAATTCGCCCATCTCACCCCCTCCGACGTGGAACGCCATTTAACCACACTGACAGAAGCTTTCGATATGGCATCCGCTGTCATAAAAACTCCCTATCGCTTCGCCACCGACATCAGCAGGATCGCCCGTCCGATAACCATCGACGGCAGCTACGAGTTGATCCGCACCGGGTTTCACCGCGAGGCTATGTTTTGGATAATAGCCACCCATTGCAGATGTCAGCACGTCCTTTGCCAGGATGCCCCCCGGAGCATACAACAGCAGCACAACGAGCAATTCAGCCGGCTGCTGCAGGAGCTCGGCATTGCCACCTTTAAAGACAGGGAACAAAGCAATAGTGAAGCCCTCATTTTTCTATCTGAAGTTAGAAGCATGGCGGAAAAGATCATGACTCCCTTTTCCGCTCCAACAGCTTGAAGAACTGAAATTTTAAACACCGGGACTGCGAGCGCTTCATGGATTCATCCTTGCAAAAACGATCCCTGCTGCCATTGCCTGGCATAATCCGTAAATGAACCAGCTCAGGACCATTACAAACGTGACATCCAGGGAGCTGAATGTGATCCACATCACAGGCACC
The DNA here is from genome assembly GCA_035547295.1 of Puia sp. Taxonomy (GTDB): domain Bacteria; phylum Bacteroidota; class Bacteroidia; order Chitinophagales; family Chitinophagaceae; genus Puia. Next base: position 3,407 of record DASZVM010000921.1, read on the forward strand.
AGCGATACCACACCATATACCAATCCAAACTCTAGACCACGCACAACATAATGGCCCCTGAAGAGAGTCTTGAACCTGTCCCAAAACCAGGACAAGGCAAAACTGACGATAAAGGCATGCGAATAGAACAGGATATCCCTGCCGCTATCCGAAGTAAACATAGGGTTGATGTACTTTATGAACAGAAAGGGCATGAACTGTATCGCCAAATACAGTCCGCCATAGCTCACTATAAACAGGATCACTCCCGCAATAAGGGCCGGCTTTATAATATTTTTCATACCCGTAAAATTATCCAGGGAAAGACCGCGCGGATATGACACAGCACACCCATCTCCATGATCTATGTCATATTGATAATTGACCACAAGGTCAAAAATGCAATTATTTATACGCCTTCCTGCTTATCCACAACACCACCATCCCCATCACCGCAATAATAAAATATCCTATCCCTATTTGCATCTGTGAATCCGATTTCAACACAGCCGCGATCCCGTAGCTGAGCCCCGCGGTAAGCGTATACGCCAACCCTCCCGCAAGAAACCCTGTACGACATACGCCATCCTGTTCTTTGGAAGAAAAGGTTTTCCGATCAACCCTTTACCCAAAAAACCGCCGCACATCCAGGCCAATCCCAGGATCAGCGACACATAGCCCGCCACCACAGGAGAAAAATGCATCCCATGCTCTATCACAAAAGGCCCTGTCAGGCTAAAGAACATGATCATCGCATAGCAGAGACCCAGCATCAGGATGCCGAAATTATAATCCCTCGCGGAAAGAATGGCGCGGTAGTTGTCAAGGACATGCCGGAAAGAAAGAGGGATACGCTCGCCGATGGTCTCGCCGGATAAGAAGCCCTGAAGGACCAGCAGCAGCAGACCATAAATAGCCAGCGCATAGAAATTGGACCGCCACCCAAAGCTATGTTCCAGATAGCCGCCGGCAAAAGGAGCGACGATAGGCCCCACTGACCACACGATCGTCATAAGACTGAGGTAATGCCTTCTCTTCTCGCCTTCATAGATATCCGAAAAAAAAGCCCTGCTGGCCACCACGATAAAGCCGACGCAAAGACCCTGCAGGCAACGCATCATATATATGACGATGATGCTATTGCTCCAGCCCGTCGCCAGACAGGAGAGCGAAAATATCAGCAACGCGATCATACTGATCCTGCGTCTGCCGAATGTATCCAGAAACGACCCCGATATCAGTTGAGAGATGCCATAGCTCACCAGGAATAACGAGAGGGTCAGCTGCATCCTCAGCAGTCAAATGCCAGCAGCGTATTGGGGATGCTATAAGACATCTCCGCCGGAGCCCCACCCCTTACACAGACCGTAGTGCTTTCATCCGCCACAAGGGTGATGATATGAATGCATTCATTCTTTCTGCTTTTCAGCGCTCCATTGATCAACTGCCGGAGGGCGGCTGCCAGCTTGTTCTCTTCCATGATAAAATTAAGCCCGTCCGGCGTCCCGTTGAGGATCACATTGCCCCTTTTCATAGCTAAAGGTTGAAGAGCCGCCACCAGTTGATTGACCAGTAAATGAAGAGATATCCGGTTTTTCATACGATAAATTTTGTAAGACCAATTTACTCCGGTATTCAGCCTGTTCCAGTCTTTTAAGGTCACATATTTGCCATTTTAAGACACAAATGCAGAAGCCGCTACATACTTCCTCCTAAAAACAATGAAAGCCACCATTTTAATATCAACCCGCGCAATAATATATTGATTTATCTGTTGATATGATAGAGGCATGAAGTACCTGTTCTATCTTTTTGTTTTATCTCTGTACGTCCTACCCTTCGACACCCTGAGCCAACCCGCCAACCTGAAATTCCAGGCTCCGGGCATCATTACAGGGCTGACGCAGAGCAATGTCACCTGCATCCTGCAGGACAGCCGGGGTTTCATGTGGTTTGGTACAAGGGACGGCCTGGACAGATATGACGGCTATACTTACACCGTATACAGGAACCAAGAACGCGACAGCCGAAGCATCAGCAATAATTTTATTTCAGCGATGATAGAGGACAGCAAGGGTGATCTGTGGATCGGCACCTGGGGCGGAGGTCTTAATCGCTGGGACAGACAAAAGGACAGATTCATCCATTGCTCCGGCAACCTCTCCAACGACTTTATCAATTGTCTTTTGCTGGACAGCCACGGAGAGATCTGGATAGGCACGGATGGGGAAGGCGTATACAGATTCAATCCCGCCACAGGAGCATATACGCAATATCTTCATAACGATAAGGACCCCGGGTCCCTGGGTGATAATGACATTTATTCCATACTGGAAGACAGCCGGCACAATATCTGGCTCGGCAGCGCCCACAGCGGCCTCCACCTGTTTGACAGAACGCACGATACCTTCAGCCGTCTGAAACATAATGATAAGGATCCCGCCTCTCTTGCTTCCAACGAGGTCCATTGCATCTACGAAGACAGCCGGCAACGCCTGTGGCTGGGCACTTTCAACGGAGGGCTCGACCTCCTGCTGGACCCTTCAGGCAAATTCCGGCATTTCCGGCATTCTGCCCTCAACCCCGCCAGTCTTTGCAACAATGATATCATGTCGCTTTGCGGAGACGACGATGGCAACCTCTGGGTGGGTACGGATAACGGTGGTCTTGGCATGCTGGGGCCGGCCCTGGACACATTCCGTACCTATACGCAGGACGACATAGATAACTACAGCATCCGGAACAATTCGGTGCAGGCCCTGTACAAGGACCCCCAGGGCAATCTGTGGGTAGGCACCTACAGCGGAGGCGTCGTGGTAAATAAAAGGGAAGATCATAATTTCCTCCATTTCCGGCATAGCTCGGATCCGCGCAGCCTGAGCAACAATAACGTGCTGGACTTCCTTGAAGATTCCCGCGGCGACTTCTGGATAGGCACGGACGGCGGCGGTCTCGAGCAGTTCGATCGCCGCACGGGCATCTTTAAACATTTCCGTCATCAGCAAAAAGACCCCAACAGTATCAGCGGCGATTATGTCGTTTCTATAAAAGAGGATAAAAAAGGACAGCTCTGGCTGGCCACCTGGGGCAATGGCGTGACAGTCATCGATCGCAAGCGCACCCGGTTCAGGAATTACGGCCACGACAGGTCACAACCTTCCAGCCTCAGCGAAAATAATGTCTACGCCATTGCCATCGACAAGGACAGCGACATATGGGTCGGCACCTATGGCGGTGGACTCAATCTGTATGATGCAGCGCACGATAGATTCATCCATTATCGCCATGACCTCCTTAACAATAACAGCCTTACCGCAGACAGGGTCAACTCCCTGCTGGTAGACGTCAAAGGTTATCTTTGGATAGGTACGGATGACGGTGGCGTTGATCGCTTCGACAAAAAGACGGGTACATTCACTCACTATCGCCATGACCCTGCGCACAATAGTCTTAGCAACAATTCCATCAACCATATCTTCGAGGACAGCCATGGAGATATATGGATCGGCACCACCGTAGGACTGGATCACCTGGACACGCGGACAGGCCGGTTCACCAACTATTTCATCAGGGACGGATTACCCGGCGCCAGCGTTTTTGGCATACAGGAAGACACCCACGGCAATCTGTGGGTCAGCACGAACAAAGGTCTTACCAGGTTCGATGCCGGCCAGCATACATTCACCAGCTTTACCGTCGATGACGGACTGCAGGCTAACGAGTTCAAGCCCCATGCCTGTTACAGGACCCGCTCAGGCGCCCTTTACTTTGGCGGCATCAATGGTTTCAATGTCTTTATCCCGGATAGCATACACCGGACGACCTATGAACCGCCCCTCGTGATCACGGGTTTTGAGATATTCAATAAGGAAGTGCCTGTTTCAGATACGCCCGGCGTCTCCACACCCCTGACAAAACATATCTCGGAGACCAAAGAGCTTGTCCTCTCCTACAAGGATGCCGTCATCACGCTTGAATTTGCCTCCCTAAATTATATCAGTCCCTCCACACGGATGTACGCTTATAAGCTGGAAGGGTTCGACAAGGATTGGAGCTATATGAAGGAACAGCGGGACGTCACCTATACCAACCTTGACCCCGGCCATTACATATTCAAGGTAAAGGCAATGGACTGGGATGGACATTGGTCGTCCCGGGTCACCAGCCTGCGGCTTACCGTCACACCTCCTTTCTGGCAGACCTGGTGGTTCAGGATCCTGGCGCTTGCCGCCGTCATCGGCATCATCCTGGGCGCTCACCGCCTTCGTGTCCAGCGGATGAAAAGACAAAAAAAGGAGCTGGAGCAGCAGGTGATGGAAAGGACCACCCAGCTCGCAGGGGCCATGGAGCAGGAAAGGAAGGCCCGGCAGGAAGCCGAGCTGGCCAACCAGGCAAAAAGCCAGTTCATGGCCAATATGAGTCATGAATTGCGTACCCCGATGAATGCTATCCTCGGCTTCACCGATCTTGTCCTGACCACCCAGCTGCAAAAGAACCAGCGGGAATATCTGGCGAATGTCAACCGCAGCGGTCATAACCTCCTGAATCTTATCAACGACATCCTCGACTATTCCAGGATGGAAGCAGGCAGGCTCTTCATCGACCACATGGTGGTAGGCATGGCCCAGCTGGTGGAAGAGACGGCCGGCATGCTGGCCATAAAA
>DASZVM010000922.1:0-4573 GCA_035547295.1 Puia sp.
TGGAGCGGTTTATGCCGATCTTGACAATGACGGCGATCTCGACCTGGTCGTCAACACCATCGATGCGCCCGTGATCCTGTACCAAAACCTTGGCAATGATGAAAAAAAGAAGACATCCCTTGACATCCGCCTGAAAGGCCCCGAAAAGAACATCAACGCCCTGGGGGCAAAATGCTTTGTCTTCGCCGGTAAACAGATCCTCACCTATGAGAAAAGCCCCGTCAGAGGCTTCCTCTCCAGCATGGAGATCCCACTGCACATCGGATTGGATGGTATCACCGTGGATTCCGCATTCCTGGTGTGGCCCGACAACAGTTTTCAACGCCTGAAATGGAAAAAAGGAGATAGCATGCTGACACTCGAATACCAAAAGGGACTTCCTTTCTTCGATTATACCATGATCACCGGTCATTGGAAAAACCCTTCAAGACCTGTTGAGGATATCACCACCTCCACCGGCCTGAGCTTCCTGCATAAAGAAAATGATTTCCATGAATTCGACCGAGAGCCCCTGATCCCCCATATGCTGTCCACGGAAGGACCGGCCCTTGCCGTAGGGGACGTGAACGCCGACGGCCTGCAGGATGTTTTTATCGGATCATCCAAATGGGAAAAAAGCGCCGTATTCCTCCAGCAAAAGAACGGCAGGTTCCATCGTATGCCTCAACCCGCTCTGGAAATGGACAGTACATACGAAGACGTGGATGGCGCCTTCATAGACGTCAACCATGACGGCAATACAGATCTTGTCGTCGCCAGCGGCGGCAACGAATTCTATGGAAAGGATACCATGCTGACCCCCAGAGTTTATCTGGGAAACGGCAAAGGCGGCTTCAGCAAGCTCCCCCACGCCTTTGACAACATATACGTAAACGCTTCCTGCATCGTCCCCATCGATCTCGATGGCGATGGACACATCGATCTCTTCGTAGGAGGCCGGTCAGTCCCCTTTGACTATGGAAAGACACCGGACTCTTATCTCCTCCTCAATGACGGACAGGGACATTTTAAAGATGTGACGGACAGCTACGCTAAAGGATTACGACACATCGGCTTCGTCACCAGGGCCCTCTGGTTCGATCTGGATAAAGACGGTCGTAAAGACCTGCTGCTTTCGCTGGAATGGGGCGGCATCGTCGCTTTTTTGAACAAACAGAACGGGTTTGAGCAGCAGTTGCTGACTGAAAAAAAAGGATGGTGGAATTTTATCCTGCCTGTAGACATCGATAACGACGGCGACATCGATCTGGTGGCCGGTAACCTGGGGCTCAACAGCCGTCTGCATGCTTCAGCGACAGAGCCGGTAAGGCTCTATCATTATGATTTCGATGGCAATGGCAAGAACGAACAGATACTGACCTATTATCTCGACGGCAGAGAGCTCCCCTTTGCAAATAAGGATGAGCTGCAAAAACAGCTCCCCGGCCTGAAAAAACAATTTCTCTATGCAGAGGACTTCGCCAAAGCCCCCCTCCGGGACATGTTCTCCGAAGAAAAGCTGCGCAAAGCGGATACGCTTACCGCCGATTATTTCTGCAACGCAATACTTATCAATGACGGACATCTTCATTTCACGACAAGGGAAATGCCCTGGGAAGCCCAGTTCTCACCCTACAGGGATGCCATAGTCGTAGATGCCAACCGGGACAGCTTGCCCGATATCCTGCTTGTAGGCAACTACTACGACAATAATATACAAATGGGAAGATACGATGCAGACTTTGGTACGCTGCTCCTCAATCATGGCAGGGATTCAGTCACAGTCAGCCCGCTCAACGGGCTTTCCATAAAAGGACAGGTCCGCCACATACAAAAACTGACAGTCAACGGTAAGGAAGCCATGATCCTCGTAAAGAATAACGATAGCACACGGATTATTCGCTTCCAGCCATAACCCTCTTACCCGTTCACCGGCAATATGACATGCGTTACCCACTTTAAGGTATCCGGCTCCTTATCCCTTTCCGTTACGAGGGATTGAAAAGGAATGGCCATCCCCGTCCGGTGATTCTCCGAAGTAAACAATGCCAGCCGGACCATGCCCTGCTCCGCAGATGCAGCCCCCCCATGCACTATCCCCAGCAGGATCTTATAAGGAACAAACCGCTTGGGGAAAATAGTACCGTTGCCCTTGAGGTATTTATCCACAGGCAAAGCCACCATGGTCTCAAAATGTCCGTCCGCAAGACATTCGACATGCATCATGGGATAATCCATTTCATGCGCACCCTGGCTCGACGCATATGCTCTTAAAGAATGTATCCTGTCGTATATCTCCTCGGTGCCGGGATAGGCAGGACCGGTCCATTTTGTTGCTATCAGGGTGGAATCCCTGGACATATCGTCCTTTATGTCGATGCCATATACGTTTACCCTATTGCTCAGATACCCTCCTATGGATAAGAGCGTTTGTTGCACCCGTTCCCTGATAGCCTTCGCCTCCTGGTATCGACGAACCCTTTCCCACGGAAGTTGCCCCGTTGCGACACCGCATGTCCAGTTCAGCCTGATCGAGTCGGTAAATGCAATGGGAATGATCATCAGACTGTTTTTCATCTTCCCATTCCTCTGCTGTAATGTCACTTTATGATAGTACACGCCCGAAAGAAGATACTGATATTTTTCCCAGAATTTCTTTTCGCTGATGATCCTGGATGCGCTCTCCGGATTGCAATCGGCTGTTACAGACTCGGAGATTTTGACAGAGCCCGGAATAAAGACATAAATGGAGATCAATATTAAAACAAGTACGATAGCTAATCCAGCCGACAGCCTTTTCATATGGTAATTCCCAATTGACTAAGGACGAAAATAAACAATAATGTGTAAATTAGTACATGCGAACCATCCACCTCCTGCTCATCTCCCTCTTCATAACACGCTCCTCCCTGGCTCAATCCGATACCTGGACCATCCATGCCGACACTATCGATCCCGCACACTATGCCGGTGTCACCGTAGCCAATGGCATGATCGGGCTCGTCTCCTCCGCCGAACCTTTCAGGGCAAAGGACGTGGTCCTCAACGGCGCCTTCGATCTCTACGGACGGGGAAGGGTCAGCAATATCTTAAAGACCTTCAACTTTGTCAACCTCTATATGGACATAGACGGCAGACGCATAGATAACCTCAGTCAGCTCTCTCATGCCCGGCAAACGCTCGATATGCGGCACGCCTCCCTCACCACCAGCTTCGACTATGAAGATAAGGCGTCCATCAGCTATACCTGGTATTCTCTCCGGCACCTGCCCTATACCGCCCTGGTAGACGTCACCGTCAGGGCAAAAAAGGATATCGGGATCACCCCTGCCAGCGTCATGGAAGCGCCCGACATGCTAAAGGACGTGGAGAACTATTACAACGAGATCGACAGACCCCACGTCCGCATCTCCCTGCTGACCTCCACCGCCAAAAGCCCCACCGGCCGGCTCCTGATGGCTGCCTCCAACAGCTTTATCTTTGATGAACCCCATGGACAGGAACCCTCCGTTATCCACGAGATGTGGGACAACAACATGCACCTGGAAAAATTCCAGCGACAGTTAAAAGCAGGTTCCACCTACCATTTCGCCGTCGTCGGCTCGGCCATCACTTCCGCACACAGCGACGATCCGCTGAACGAAGCCGAACGCCTCACCATCTTTGCCGCCCTCCAGGGCAGCCGCCGCCTGATAGAATTCCACCAAAAAGCCTGGGACGAATTGTGGAAGAGCGACATCGTCATCGACGGCGACGACAGCACCCAACGCGATATACGCCTCATGCTCTATCACCTTTATTCCTTCGCCCGGGAAGGCACCTCCTACAGCCTTTCGCCCATGGGCCTCAGCGGACTGGGATACAATGGCCATACCTTCTGGGACACAGAGCTCTGGATGTACCCCGCCCTGCTGCTCCTGCAGCCAAAAATTGCCGCATCGCTGATGGAATACCGCTACCAGCGCCTGGGGGCAGCCAAACACAACGCCGCCGCCCACGGCTATAAAGGAGCCATGTTCCCCTGGGAAAGCGCCGCCGGCGGGAATGAGGAAACGCCCGTATGGGCCCTCAGCGGTCCCTTCGAACACCATATCACCGCCGACGTAGCCATCGCCGCCTGGAATTACTACTGCGTGACACAGGACAAGACATGGCTTCGCGAAAAAGGCTATCCCATCCTGAAAGAAACAGCCGACTTCTGGGCCAGCCGTGTCGAACGCAACGGCCCCGGACACTATGATATCCTCAATGTCGTCGCAGCCGACGAATGGGCCGAAAACGTGGACAACAACGCTTTTACAAATGCCGCGGCACGGGCAAACCTGCAATACGCCACCGATGCCGCCAGGATCCTCGGCGCCACCCCCGACCCCGATTGGATGACCGTATATAATAATATCCCCATCCTCCGGTTCGGGGACGGTACTACAAAAGAACATGCCGCCTACAAGGGAGAAAAGATCAAACAGGCCGACGTCAACCTCCTGGCCTATCCCTTAAAAGAAATAAAAGATCCGGCCGCCATCCGGAGGGACCTGGCATATTATCAACCCCGCGTTGGCGAAGGCCCCGCCATGACCCAGGCCATCTTCTC
>DASZVM010000923.1:0-6700 GCA_035547295.1 Puia sp.
ACGGCTGTCACCATATTCCATGAAGCTGGTCATTGACAAATGTTTTACGGAAGGATGATATAAGTCATTGAAACCCGCTTTCCCTAAAGCTATCTTGCTTAAAAACACAGCGTATGAACCTAGTTTTCCAGGACCAGCAGCAACTGATCGACACCGCAGGATATCTTCCCGCCGTGTCCCTGATCATGCCTTTTCATCCCGTCATGTCTGCGAAAAAAGACCTTGAATATCAGCTGAAAAGGGCGGTGGAAAAAGTCGAGTCCAGCCTGATGGAACAGTATCCCCGTGACAGGGCGATCCCCGTCCTGGAAAGGCTGCGCAGGATGATACGGACCCTGAACTACAATACCCATAAGAAAAGCGTAGCCATCTTCGCCAGCCCATTGATAGAAAAGGTCTATTACCTGGACATCCCGGTGGAGGAAAGGGTCGTCATCGACGAGTCCTTTGAGATCAGGGACCTGGTATATGCCAAAAAGCAGACGATCCAATACCTGGTGCTGTTGTTAAGCGCCGAGCGATCAAAGATGTACCTGGGCAACTGCTCATCCTTCCTGCTCATCAAATCCAATGGACCCGATACGGTGCATGCCTATGTAAACGATCCTCCGGAAAAGGTTGCGAATTTCTCCGACCCGGCGGCTTATAAAGAAGTGCTGTTGGACAAGTTCTTGTATCATATGGACCAGGGACTTGCTCATGTCCTGAAAGCCTATCCTTTCCCCGTATTCGTGCTGGGGACTGAAAGGGTACTGGGACATTTTCGAAGACTGACCCGTCATGAAAAGAACATTGTCGGGTACGTACATGGAAATTTCCTTGATGCTTCGGAAGCAGCTATCCGCGAAGCCATGAAACCTTATCTCGGCGACTGGCAAAAGGTAAGAGAGACCGCCTTGCTGAACAGGATCAGCGCCGCGGCCGATGAACGCAAACTGAGCGCCGGCATCAGGGAGGCGTGGAAAGCCTCTTCCTGCATGAACGGCAGCCTCCTGGTGGTGGAAAAAGGTTTTGTTTATCCCGCACGGAGAGCGCCTGAGCCGGGGTCTATTTACCGGGAACATACGCATGAAGACAACCCGTTCTATATCAAGGACGCAGTGGATGACGTCATGGAGAAAGTGCTGGCCGGTGGAGGGGACGTCGAATTTGTGGAGGACGGTGTATTGAAAGAATACGATCATATCGCCCTCGTCCGGTACTATTAGGGATCATTTCCCTCTACTTTTATTGCTCCTTATGCGCTACAGGGCTTTCCTGGGCCTTTTTCTGCTGATGCGCCGGGGTTTTCGGATACACCATTAAAGGTGCCGGGGCGCCGAAAGCTACCTTTTCCGCCGTGCTGGAAAGAAAGATCTTTTCGAAAATGGTGCGGCCCTGGTCAGTGAACAGCACTGTCAGCGAAGGCTTTAATGCCTGCATCTGGCGGCGGAGATTGACGGCCATCGACCTTGTCTCATCCTGGAGAGGGAAATGGATATGCACGGGATAGTGGAATTCTTCCGTGAGCACTTTTTCAAAGATCTCCCTGCTGGGCGTCCGTTCATCGGCCTCGATGACATGAACGATGTCCAGGGAAGCCTTGAACCGCCCGGCAAGCGTTGCCACCTGCCGTAATTCCTTTTCATAGTGCAGGAGGTCCGTGGCATACAGCACGTTTTCTATCGGCCGTGCCCGATAACCTTTCGGAACGACTACCACCGGTATGCCCGACCCTGCCACCATATTGCCCGCATGTGTACCAAATAATCTTTTGATACCCGTGACTCCATGTGTGCCCATACATATAACATCGATGTCCGGATGGTGACGGCAATAATCCAGCAGCGTCGGCTCGGCAAAAGCGCCTTCGATGACCCGGCACTCGTAATGCCCGCCTTTTACCGCCATCTTGGCATATATATCCGACACCGTTTGGAGCAGTTTGCGCCTGGCCCGTATCCGCTCGGAAGCCGCGAATTCAATGTATTGCTCATCGTTCCACCGGGTCAGCCGGGGGATATACAGGACATGGGTGAACAACAGTTTTGCCTTTAGCTGTTTGGACCATTGTATTGCAAAGCGCATACCCGGTAATGCATCCCGGCTGAGGTCCGTAGGCACAAGTATCTGTAACATATAGATTGTGTTTCTCTAAAATTATATCTCTGATCGATAAAACATCATGATGCGTATCAGGAACTGGTATGACAAGGCTCAAGGGGGGCCGGATGGCCATGCAATAATTTTATTACATATTTATTATGATCGTTTCAGAAGACATTTTACAGGGGCTTTCCACAGACGAAGCATCTCGGCTGCAAGGACTCTATGGTAAAAATATCCTGCGAAGGTCCGGCCGCAAGGGATGGATAGACATTTTCACCGGAGCCGTAAAAGAGCCGATGTTCCTGCTATTATGCGGGGCCTGCCTTCTGTATTTCGTTTTGGGAGAAACGGCACAGGGTATATTGATGCTGGCAGCGATGGCGGTAATGACCGCGATATCCATCGTTCAGGAAGTAAGGTCTGTACGGGCGCTGGAAGCTTTGCGCCGGTATATGGCCCCGCAGGCCACTGTCCTTCGTAATGGTATGCCACAGCGCGTGGCGACGGAAGAGCTCGTCCCCGGTGACATCATCCTCCTGGAAGAGGGTGAGCGCGTGCCCGCTGACGCACGGATACTCAAGGCAAATGATCTCAGCCTGAACGAATCGCTGGTGACGGGAGAGTCTGTTCCGGTGGAAAAGGATAGCCTGGAGAATAATACGCTTTACCAGGGAACTACGGTTAATTCGGGCATGTGCTATGCAAAGGTCACAGGCACCGGGGATGATACTGTTCTCGGCCGTCTGGGCAAGGCAGTGGAAAGTGTTCAAGCGCCGCGTACACAGCTGCAGTCCTTGATAGCCCGTTTTGTAAGGGCCATGGCTATCTTCGGCCTGTCGGGATTTTTCGTCATATGGCTGGTGCAGTATTCGCATACGGGCAACCTGACCCTGAGTCTTTTGACGGGTTTGACCCTTGCCATGTCCGCCATACCCGAGGAGATACCCGTCGCTTTCTCTTCCTTCATGGCCCTCGGAGCATACAGGATGGCGACGAAGGGCATCATTGTAAGACAACCCCGTATTGTAGAAAATCTCGGGTCGGTCAGCGTCATCTGTCTGGACAAGACAGGTACCCTGACAGAGAACAGGATGCAGGTGAGGAGTATCTGTCAAGCCGCCACAGGCGTGCAGGAAGAATGGACGGAAGGAAAGACCTTTGCTGACAGCAGCACATTATGGTTTGCCCGGCTGGCCTGCGAGGCCGAACCATTTGACGCCATGGAAAAGGCCATTGTAGAGGCATTCGGGGAACGCACTGGCTACCACGATTACAGAAAGCTCCGGATGGTCCATGAGTACCCGCTAAACGGCAGACCGCCCATGATGACCCACGTGTATGAAGGTCCTGCCGGCAGGGTGGTTGCTGCAAAAGGTGCCCCCGAGCGGGTACTGCGTGTATGCGATATGCCGCCGGGTCTCCGGCTGGAATGGCAGGCCAGGGCGGATGCATTCGGAGCATCGGGCTACCGGGTCCTGGGCGTATGTTCGGCTATCCACAGTGGCAGCTTCCCCGCGGATCAGGACGGGTTCGGCTGGACATTCGAAGGACTGATCGCCATCTTCGACCCCCCCAAAAGCAATCTGACAAAAGTATTCACGGAGTGGCGTGATGCCGGCATTACCGTCAAGATCCTTTCCGGGGACTACCCGGGTACGGTCAGGAACATTGCCCGGCAGGCAGGCATGGACGACGGCTTGTCTTTGCTGACAGGGGAGGAGGTAATGGCCATGTCTTCTAAAGACCTGGCAGGACGGGTGCGCAATATCCACATATATGCCCGTATGTTCCCCGAGGCAAAGACAAAAGTCATAGAAGCGCTCAAAGCTGCAGGAGAGATAGTGGTCATGAGCGGTGACGGGGTCAATGACGCGCCTGCGCTCCGCAGCGCCCATGTGGGCATGGCAATGGGAAAGAAGGGGACAGAGCTGGCAAGAGAGGCGGCCGACCTTGTCATTTCGGATGATAACCTCGAAAGGATAACTGAAGCTATCCGGTATGGACGTACCATTCGCGGCAATCTCGGCAAAGCCGTCCGGTATCTCGTGACCATACATATACCCATCATACTTACGGCAAGCGTCCCCCTCCTGCTGGGCTGGCGATACCCCACCATTTTTTCACCCATCCATATCATTTTCCTGGAGCTGATCATGGGACCCACCTGCTCGATATTTTATGAACGGGAACCGATGGAGGAGGGCGTTATGCAGCAGGGTGGCAAGCCGGCAGGCCTTATCCGGGGCCGGGAGCTGGGCGTTACGCTTGCATTGGGCCTGGTCACCACCAGCGGGCTGCTGGCCCTCTATTATTTTTTTATGCGGGCAGGGTACACCCTGGCATATACCAGGACCATGGTATTCCTCACGCTCGTGATGGACAATATCCTTTTGACATTTGCCGGGAGGTCGTTCAGGGAGACGTTACGCACCACTTCAAAATACCCTAATTCTCTCGCAGCTCCTGTCCTTGTTATTTCCATTCTTTTTATCTGCTTTGTCTATTTTGTCCCTTTTGCCCGCAAACTTTTCGGGCTGACGGACATATTTTCGGAACACATTTTTCTCGCTATGGGCGTCAGCCTGATCAGCGTAGGGTGGTTTGAGCTCTACAAATTCTTATATGCAAGCCGGCAAAAGATATGAACTGGCATACGCTGACCATACCGGAAGTATTACACCTGCTGGGTTCCAGCCGGAAGGGACTGTCTGCCGCAGCCGCCCGGGAGGGGCTTGCGCAGTGGGGGCCCAATGAGCTTCAGGAGGGCAAAAGAAAAAGCCGGCTGCATATGCTGGCTGCTCAGTTCAGCGATGTCATGATCCTGATATTGCTGGCAGCGGCTGTTATTTCGGGGATCATCGGCGATCTCACCGACACCATTGTCATACTTGTGATCGTCATTTTGAATGCATTCATCGGCTTCCTGGAGGGATCTCGCGCGGAAAAGGCAATGCAGGCTTTGAAAAAGATGAGTGTGGTACAGACCGATGTAATGCGTGATGGTCAGGTGTGGCAAATGTCCGCCGTTGCCCTCGTGCCGGGGGATATCGTGCTGCTGGAAGCAGGTGATGCCGTGCCCGCAGACATGCGTTTAACAGAAGCTTTTAATTTAAAAGTGGAAGAGGCGGCGCTTACGGGAGAATCGCAGGACATAGCGAAGACCTCGGAACCGCTGAAGACTGATCAGCTGCCGGTAGCCGACAGGACCAATCTGGTCTTCAATGGCGCCTATGTCACTTCCGGAAGAGGCGCCGGCGTCGTGGTTGCCACAGGGATGCACACCGAGCTCGGGCGTATCGCCGGGATGCTGCAGGAAAAAGAAACGCTTACCCCGCTGCAGCAGCGGATGGCCGTATTTGGAAAAAAGCTTTCCCTGGTGGTCCTTTTGCTTTGCGGTCTTTTCTTTATCACAGGATGGCTGAGAGGGGAGAATACCCTGAGGATGCTGCTTACCGGCATTTCCCTGGCTGTTGCGGCGATACCCGAGGCGCTGCCGGCCGTGATCACCATTGCGTTGGCGCTGGCCGCAAAAAAGATGATACGTTTCCATTGCCTGATCAGGCAACTGCCTGCCGTGGAGACACTGGGGTCCGTTACGTATATCTGTACGGATAAAACGGGGACCCTCACCCATAATAAAATGCAGGTGGAAGAAGTCTTTGCCGGAGGACGGTCGTTCCGGCGGGACCAGCTGCGCCTCCTGAAGGAAACCGAACAGGGCAGCCTCTTGCTGCAGGCATTTGCCCTGAACAACGATGCAGTCGCAAACGGCGACGGCAGGATCACAGGGGATAGCACGGAGGTTGCATTGCTGACGGCGGTCACGAACCTGGATATGCAAGTGCAGGGTCCGCCCAGGCTGGCAGAGATCGTATTCGATGCGGATAGGAAGCTGATGACGACCTTTCACGCGAAGGATGGTAAAGTGATCGCTTTCACCAAGGGAGCGCCGGACATATTATTGGAAAGGACTAATGCGCAAGACAAGGATATCCTGCGCCGGCAGATCGATCAGATGGCGGCCGGGGGACAGCGCGTATTGGGATTTGCTTATCGATACTGGGACACGCTGCCCAACGACCCGGATAGCAGCCGTCATGAGTCCGCATTGCATTTTTTAGGTCTGGCGGGTATCGTCGACCCGCCCCGGGAAGAGATCAGGGATGCAGTGGCACAGTGCAGAAGTGCCGGTATCGTACCCGTTATGATCACCGGCGACCACCCGTTGACGGCCAGGGCGATTGCAGAGCAGACAGGCATCTTGCAGGATAAGGCGAACCTGGTCGTCACCGGCAGGGACCTCGCTGTTATGAGCCAGGCGCAATTCTCAGCGGAGATTGAGCACATCCGCGTATATGCCCGCGTGACGCCTGAGCAAAAGCTCCGCATAGTAAAGACGCTGCAGGAGAAGGGTCACTTTGTCGCCATGACGGGTGACGGAGTGAACGATGCGCCTTCCCTGAAACGGGCGGATATCGGTATCGCCATGGGGATCACAGGCACTGATGTCGCCAAACAGGCGGCTGACATGATCCTGCTGGGCGACAACTTTTCCACGATCGTAAAGGCTGTCCGGGAAGGGAGAAGGATCTATGATAATATCCTGAAGTTT
>DASZVM010000924.1:0-3875 GCA_035547295.1 Puia sp.
CATCCAGGATAATGGAGGTAATGCTTTTCTCATCAGGAACGATCCCTGCTTTTACCACCTCGGGCATCAGGCTTTTTACCAGGATCCGGTCCTCCTCAGCCTGCATTTTATCCCGGAGGGCCTGCTCCGAATCCCTCTCCGCCTGGATCTTGTCAAGCATGGCCTGTTTCCTATCCCGCGCTATCTGTACTTTCAAACGCTGGATAAGCTCATTGTACACAAAGAAGCTGTCAGGCGGCACCTGCCGTCCATTTACGTTTATGCTCGTCACTTTCCCACCGGTGAGAACGATGTTGTACAAACCATCGCTCTTATAATTGATATATGCCTGCGGCGGATTGACAGAGGAATCCTCATCCACATGAAGGAATTGATGGTTGCTGCTGATGTCCTGCGCATGTCCCATCAGGGAAAAAGAGAGGGCTGCCAGGGCTATGAAGCCCCGGAATACGGTGATCTTTTGCATGATAATTTTATTTTTTCAGGTTAACAATGGGCGGCTTGCCCCGTGCTGCATCCCGGCCGGCCTGGACCTTGCCCGGCATGGCCTGATGTGCGTCTTTTTCGGCTTGTAGTTTATCTAAAATTGCTTGATGTTTGTCCCTTTCGGCCTGGCCCCTGTTCCGTGCTGCCTGCAGCATATCCTCTTCTGCTTGTTTTTTATCCCGGAGTGCCTGCGCTGCGTCCCTTTCAGCCTGTTGCTGGTCCAGTAAGGTTTGCTGGTCCTCCTTGTCAGTCTCAACCTTCTTAGCCCTGATCTTCTCCCGGTCTATCCGGATCTTATCGATCTCAACCTTCTCCCGTTCCCGCTCATCCACAACTGCGGGTGAGGTTCTAACGACGGTATATCTTCCCTTTGGCAACTGTCCCACCTGCTCCTTAGTCTCCCTGGAAGGCGCACCCGTAGCAATCACCAGCAGGGAAATAAGGATACAGCTGGCTACCAGGAAGATCTTCTCCGTAGGGTCCAATGTCTTATTGGTATTATGCACGATCCTCGTGACCCTCTTCAGCAGCTGATTTTTCCCTGCGGGGAAAGCATTGGCCATTCTTGTCATACGGAGATCATGCTCCTTGAAATTGATCAGCGCCCGGACGAGCTGTACCCTGTCCCCCGTCCTGTCGATGGCCATATCATCACAACAGTTCTCTCTTTCCTCCCTAAGTAAGGCCGACATCCAAAGGACCCCCGGATTAAAAAATAGCAGGTTGCCGGTGCGGCGCTGGTGCCATAAAGCCGGATCCGTTGCGTATAGAGCAGACTGCCCGGCATATGAAAGGATCTCAGGGTAAAGACAGCGTCCCCGCGCATACCGCCAGGAACAAAAAGAACAGCCCGTATAATAAATTATAACGGACGGCCGCGCTCGCCCGCCTGGTAAGCAGCATGACCACACCGGCCCCCACGGCAAAGAGCAAACCCTGCCAGAGGGAATGGATCAGCGTCCAGCAGATGGCTTGTATCATAATTATTTCTTTTTTTCCATCCTTTCAAGTAAGTCCCGCAATCGCTGCAGGTCCTTCTCCGACGTCTTCTCATTACCCAGCAGCGCCACCATCATATTACCCACGGATCCATGGTACAAAGTGTCGATGAACCTGTTCAACAGCTGCCCTTTCGTCCCCTTTTCCTCCAGCGCGGCACTGTAAACATGCTTCATATTCGACTCGTCCCTGGACAACATGCCCTTCTCCGTCATCAGCTGCATGAGCTTTAGCGTAGTAGTATATTGAGCGGCCTCCCGCCCTTCATTAAGCGCATCATGCACCTGCCGCACAGTAGAAGGCCCCTGCTGCCACAACACCTGCAGCACCGCCAGCTCTGCCTTTGTCGGCTCCTGCCCTTCACTCCCCTCCTTTTTAAATCTTTTCATACACCCAAGGTACGTAAAAAAACGTACGTTCAAAATATTAGGGTACTTTTTTTTCCTGCCTGCCCTGAAGGACCACCCGCTTCTTATATTCGTCAAATGAAAAGCACCCTCCTGCTGCTTCTCCTGCCATTCTTTTTATACGACCTCGCCCTTGCATCGACGGGAGAACAGCCCGGCCGCTCCACCCAACAGGAAGCCCTGGCCTATCTCCGGACGATCAGACTTGCCGACTCCAGCATTTACTGGCCCAATACAAAGGGACATCTCTTTCTTGAAAACCTGCAGGCCAATGTCCAACATCCCCTGGGCATGTACCAGGGCAGCAACACAAATTTCTGCGGCTATGCGGCCTTTTCTTTCCTGGTACTGAATTACGACCCTCTTCAATATGTAAAGTTCATGCTGGCCCTCTATGAGGAAGGTCAGGCTACCTGGAACAAAATAAAGTTTACCCCTTCCCCGGAAGTGATGCTGGCCACCGGCACCCTTCACTTCAAAGGCATCCTGGATATCCACCACGCAGACCAGATGTGGTTCCTTGTCCTGGCGGATCATTTCAGAAGCTATCTGAACCTCTTCCACCGGAAGTTCCATGCAGGCTCCGAGGACACCTTCTGGGCGGCATGCAATTTGGGGAAGTTCAATAGAATGATCAGAAAGATGATGGGGTACAGGATAAAGGCTATCGGGTCCGACCTGATCCGGCCCGGTATAAAAGACGTCTACGCTTACCTGCAAAATGCCATACAGACAGGCACTACCTACCTCTATGTAAACAACACTTATCTGCACGTAAAAAATCACGATAAATCACGGTTCAGCTTCCCCACCCACTACCTCGTGCTGATGGATATACAACAGATCGGCGATATCCTTCAGATCATTTACTGGGATTATGGAGGTAGGACCCTCCGTCAGGTGACGCCAGAGTTCTTGGAAAAGATCATCTTTGGAGTTACTTACTGTTTAAAGGATACCCATGAGGAATAAACATGCCCATATCGTGCTGTTGCTGATCATCGCTTCGTACGCCTGCTCATGCAAGACGATGAACATAACCCGGTACTACCACCATCATCAGTCAGTGCTGGACAGTATAGAACAGACATATACCCGGGCATACGAACAAAAACCTTTCTCCATAGAATTTACTGATCGCAAATTCGACAGGGTCTCCCTGGAGTTGACAACGGATACCCTCACCTACATCTATGAGTTCTGGGTGGGGGAAGACCGTATGCAGGACACCCTGAGAAAGTATGGGTTCAATACCCATGCCGTCAGCAGCCTCATCACCCATATGCGCTCCGTGGATTGCACCTGGATCAACAACCTGGACTACTATATGGATGAACGCAAACATACTCTCACCTATGTTACGCTATGGCCACGGGCATTCAACTTTCCCTTTGTCAAAAAGAAATATTATATCCTCACCTATTTCCAACAGCCCCAGTATTTCGACAGCGAAGGCAATCTGCTGGTGGGTCGTAAAATGCGGCGCATCCGCAAGATCAATGCGGAGGTATTCCGCAGGATCAATGATAAGGTGTGCTATACGCTTTCAGATAGATTCCGGTAAAGTTCAATACTTCACCACCGGCCATCCCTTCTCATACACCACGGGACTGATCATCAGCACCCTTCCCCCAGGCTTATCCGCACGCATAGCATGATAAGCTATATATACATGCCCGTCGGCATCCCGGAAGATAGAATTATGGCCAGGCGCCGTCCACTCGGTATTCTTCTCCAGTATCACGCTGCTGCCGCTGCCGTTTGCCTGGCCCAGCCGCTGGAAAGGACCAAAGGGATTCTTTGACCGCGCCGCCATGACCGCATAATTTGCCGACGGCCCGCAGCAATTATCACCAGAGTAATACAGATAATAATACCCCTTTACATAATCTACCCACGAACCCTCGATCAACCTGTCATACTTCCCTTCCTGCCCCGGAAAAAGAACCTGCTTGGCTACAGCCCCCCTCTTAAAAGTTTTCC
>DASZVM010000925.1:0-15220 GCA_035547295.1 Puia sp.
CGAAGCTACCCTGATCCGGGTCCCTGACGCCTACAGCGCTTTTGCCGTGCTGCTGGCCAAATACCAGGAGATAGAAGCGCAACAGCTCACCGGCATCCAGGAGCCTTCCTATATTTCAAAGACCGCAAAGCTCGGCCAAAAATGTTTCGTCGGGGCCTTTGCCTACCTGGGGGAAGGCGTGGTCGTCGGTGATAATGTCAAGATACATCCCCATGTCTACCTCGGCAACAATGTCAGGGTCGCAGACAATACCATTCTTCATGCCGGGGTAAAGATCTACCACGATTGCTCCGTAGGATCACATGTGACGATACATGCAGGCTCTGTCATCGGCGGCGACGGGTTTGGCTTTGCCCCCCAGTCGGACGGCAGCTTTAAAAAAGTCCCCCAGATAGGAAATGTAGTAGTGGAGGATTATGTCGAAATAGGGGCCAATGTCACTATTGACCGGGCCACCATCGGCTCTACCATCATCAGGACAGGCGCCAAGCTGGACAATCTTATACAGATCGCCCATAATGTGGAAGTGGGCCACCATACCGTTATCGCCGCCCAGGCAGGTATCAGCGGCAGCACCAAGATCGGCAACCAGGTAATGATCGGCGGACAGGCAGGCATCGTAGGCCACCTGCAGATTGCCGATGGGGCAAAGATCAATGCCCAAAGCGGGGTGACCAAATCCATCAAAACCCCCGGCGGCGCCGTCACAGGCACCCCCGCCTTCGAATATACCAGCGCCCTGCGCAGCCAGGCCCTCAGCCGCAACCTCCCCGAGCTGGAAAAAAGGCTAAAAGAGCTGGAAGAGCTGGTGAGACAATTGTTGGCAGAAAAGGTGTAATCGCCTATCTTAGGCTTACAAAAAGCCTAATAGTTTCCCTTTATGCCAAATACCGATAAGTTCCTCCAAACCATTAAAGACGGTTATACCTTCAAAGGTGAATCAATCCTAATGGGCATCGGCATGGTGGATAACCATGCAGTACCCGGCGCCAGCGTTTCCCTGCCCCTCCGGACCATGAACCGTCACGGATTGATCGCCGGCGCCACAGGGACAGGTAAGACCAAGACCTTACAGATGATCAGCGAGGCGCTGAGCGATGCCAGCGTCCCTGTGCTGCTGATGGACATCAAGGGCGACCTCAGCGGACTGGCGGCGGCCGGCACCCTCAACGATAAGATAACGGAACGCTATAAGCTTATCGGCATTGACTACAAGCCGGCGGCTTACCCGGCGGAGTTCCTCTCCCTGAGCAAGGAAAAAGGCGTTCATCTCCGGGCGACAGTGAGCGAGTTCGGCCCCGTCCTGCTCTCCCGGATCTTAGGGCTCAACGATACCCAGGAAAGCGTCGTCGCCCTTGTCTTCAAGTTCTGTGACGACAACAAGCTCCCCCTGCTGGACCTGAAGGATTTCGTAAAGGTCCTACAGTACGTCGGCAATGAGGGCAAGGCCGAGATAGAAAAAACCTACGGCAAGATCGCCACCACCTCCACCGGCACTATCCTGCGGAAAGTGGTCGAGCTCCAGCAACAGGGCGCCGATCCCTTTTTCGGGGAAAAAAGCTTTGAAGTGGACGATCTCATGCACATCGGCGACGATGGCAGAGGCATGATCAATATCCTCCGGGTCACGGACCTCCAGGACAAACCTAAATTATTTTCCACCTTTATGCTGCAGATGCTGGCTGAGCTCTATGCCGTCTGCCCGGAAGAAGGTGATCCCGATAAACCCAAGCTGGTGCTGTTCATCGACGAGGCGCACCTGGTCTTCCAGGAAGCGGGGGATGCCCTGCTCCAACAGATACTCACCATCGTCAAGCTCATACGCAGTAAAGGAATAGGCGTCTTTTTCTGTACACAGAACCCCACGGATGTCCCTGCCGGCGTCCTCTCTCAGCTGGGTTTGAAAGTACAGCATGCACTGAGGGCCTTTACCGCCGCGGACCGCAAGGCCATCAAACAGGCAGCGGAGAACTATCCCGAATCTGAATTTTACAAGACGGAAGACCTCATCACACAGCTTGGCATCGGAGAAGCGTTTATAACCCTTCTGAATGAAAAAGGCATTCCCACTCCGCTGGTCCATTGCCTGCTCTGCTCTCCCCACAGCCGTATGGATATCCTTACGCCCGCAGAGATCGATGCCGTCACGGGCAAGTCGAAGCTGGTGGCAAAATACAATGATACCATCGACAGCGAAAGCGCTTATGAGATCCTCACCGCCAAGCTGGAAGAGGCGGCAAAAAAAGGAGGCGGCGATGCCTCGGGTGATACCGACGGCAAAAAAGCCGCCAAGCCTGAAAAAAGCACCCTGGAAAAGCTTCTGGACAGCCCTGCCGCACGTCAGGTAGGACGGACTGCGGCCAGCGTCATCACCCGCAGTCTGCTGGGTGCATTGGGATTGGGCGGACGCAGCAGCAGCCGGAAGAACAGCTTGTTTTAGGGATATTATCCGGCCTTTCTTCCGGCCCGCCGGCAGTTGTCACAAATACCGCAATCCCTTGCGGCTTTATCTCCAAAGTAACTGGCGAGGCTCCGGCTCCGGCATTCCGCGGATAGCTCCATATACCGTACGACAGCCTGTATCCGTGCCGCGTATTGTTCTTTTCTCAGCCTGTGGCCCACGGGGTCGATATGCAGCTCTTCCGCTGCCGGCCGGCCCCTGGAAAGATACAATTGCGGCGTATCTTTCTGCGGTGCATACTCTATGATATGATAAGCCTGCAGGTGCGCTAATTCCTTCATCACTACCGCAATATTCTTTCCCGTATGATAAGCGAGCTCCTTTTCACGGATGGAGGCAGATCTGTCAAACACCCCTTCATAATTGCGAAGCAGGGCATGGATCAACGGCTGCAATGCGGGGTGGTCATGCTCGAATTCATAGAGCGCCTGTTTGGCCGTCGTAAACCTCACCGACGATGGCAGGAACACCTGCTGCTGAAAGCTCATCAACCCCTCCTGCTCCAGCGTCTTTATTACATTCAGGACGGTGGAAGTATCGACAGAGAATGTCTCCGAGAATTTAGCGATATCAAAATCATAATAGGCACCTTCTCCCGCGCCTACGGGCAATTGCAGGTAATTCATCAGCTGCTGGTACACCGGCCGTATTTTTTCCATCGACGGGAAACGGACATCCGGCAGCATTTTCAGCCTGTCGCGATCCTGACCATCGCAGAGGAGGATGGCATATGCCTTTTCTCCATCCCGGCCGGCCCTGCCGGCTTCCTGGTAATAGTTCTCCACCGATTCAGGCGGATGGAAATGGATCACCGTCCGGACAGAAGCCTTATCGATCCCCATTCCAAAGGCATTGGTACTAACGATCACCCGCAGCCTGTCCTTCAGCCATGCATCCTGTACAGTCCCCCTCTCTTCCCTTGAAAGACCCGCATGATAGGCCCCGGCGGGAATGCTCAACCGGGTCAGCTGCTCCGAGATCTCCCGGGTAGCCCGGCGGGTATTACAGTAGATGATGCTGCTGCCGGGTACTTTCTGCAGGATGTCGGCAGCTTTCCCGACCTTCCCTTCCGTGGAAAAATAGCTGTAAGAAAGATTGGGACGGGTAAAAGGGCCGCGGAACACGGCAGGCTCCCGCAATTGCAGCTTATCCCCGATATCCTCCAGCACTTCCGGGGTCGCGGAAGCAGTAAGGGCCAGCAGGGGCGCCGTCAGGTGCTCCCGAAGCGCGGCTATGCGCAGATAAGGCGGACGGAAATCATAACCCCACTGAGAAACACAATGCGCTTCATCCACGGCAATGAGGTTCACCGGCAAAGAGGGGAGATATTCGAGAAAGAGATCCGTCTCCAGTCTCTCGGGCGAGACATAAAGGAACTTGCAATTGCTGTCCATCGCTACCCGAAGGGTATTCGCGACCTCTTTCCGGCCCATTCCCGCATAAAGGGCCAAGGCCGTGATATGCTTGCGGCGAAGACGGTCCGTCTGATCCTTTATAAGGGATATAAGAGGACTGACCACCAGGCAAAGCCCCGGCACAGCCATGGCAGGCACCTGGAAGCAAAGCGACTTTCCCCCACCCGTAGGTAAAAGGGCCAAAGTGTCCTTACCAGACAATACGCTGCGGATGATGTCTTCTTGCAAAGGGCGGAAAACATCGTAATTCCAATATTGTTTTAATATGGCTAATGGCGAACCATTCATAGCTACCCCGAAGCTACGCTGCTTTTCTCACAAATAATCTCAACGAATTGAACGCAAGTACCACATCGCTGAACCCCATTACCAGGGCAGCCACGGTAGGGGTGAGCATGCCCCATGCAGCCAGGGGGATGGCAATGATATTATAAAAAAATGCCCAGAAAAGGTTTTGCCGGATGGTGGTAAAAGTATGACGGCCCAGCTCCAGGGCAGCGGGAAGACGCCGGAGACCATGGCCCATCAATACCACATCCGCCGTCTGTAAGGCAAGCTGGGAAGCCTCGCTCATCGAAATGCCGATGGTCGCCTTAGCCAGGGCAGGGGCGTCATTGATGCCATCTCCCACCAGGGCGGTGGGCGCTTCCGCGCTCAGCTTTGCCATCACTTCCAGCTTTTGTTCGGGCGTCTGTTCTGCTATCACTTCATCGATGCCCAATATTTCAGCCACCCGGGAACACCTGTCCTGTCTGTCGCCGCTGAGCAGCACTGTCCGAAGTCCCCGGTGCTGCAGCCATTTTATGACGGCACCCGCCTCCGGCCTTACCTCGTCCTCCACATCTATCCATCCCAGCAGCCGGCCATTGCGGACGATATAGACGTTGTGATGCTTCTCCTCCGTGAGCCCCCCGGCGATCTTATAAGACCCTGCCATATATACATCTCCTGTCCTTGTCTCCCCACGCATTCCTACTCCCCTGATCTCTTCGATCTTATGCCACCGCAGGTCCCCTTTTTGGTGCCATTGACGGGCGATCGACCGGGCGATAGGGTGATGGGAATATTTCTCCAGCGAGAAGGCGATCCGCCTGAACTCCTCCTCATCGACCACGGCCCCTCCTGTACGTACGATGGTAAATTCTCCCGTGGTCAGCGTACCCGTCTTGTCAAACACCACCCGGCGAAGCCGGTTAAAGGACTCCAGACCCGCAGCCCGTCGAAACAGTATACCCTTGCGGGCAGCCCGGCCCAATCCAACCGCAATGGCCGTAGGGGTGGCCAGCCCCATAGCACAGGGACAGGCGATCACCAGCACCGCAATGGCCCGCATCAGGGCAGGGGTCACCCTATGCAAAAAGGCCAGGTTAAGCCCCAGGGTGAGCAGGGCCAGACCCAGGACTACGGGGACAAATACAGCGCTGACCTTATCCGCCAGTTCCCGGATAGGAGGTTTTTCCTGCTGTGCCTTCCGGACCATCCGGACAATGCCCGCCAGTACGGAATCAGGGGCATCCGCCGTCACCTGGCCTCTCACGGCACCGGATACCAGGAGACTGCCACCCACCAGAAGATCTTTAGACCTTTTCTCAACAGGAATGCTTTCCCCTGTCAGTATCGACTCGTCCGCACTGGCCTCTCCCCAAAGGACCTTTACATCGGCAGGCACCCTTTCACCGCCACGTACCAGGACCAGATCGCCGCTGCGCAGCTGGCCGGCCTCTACCGGGAACACCATCTCCTGCTGCTGATCGTCGTAAGCCACCATATTGGCCATGACCTTTTCAGCAAGGACAAGGTCATCCAGGGCCCGTTGCGTGCTGCGTACCGATACATCTTCCAGGTAATATCCCAGAAAAACGAAAGTGATGATGGCGGCAGCCGTCTCATAAAAAAGATAGGCCGGCCCCCATCCCATCAGCGTGCCGGACAGACTGTATGCAAAGGCGGCCGTAGCGCCCACCGCGATCAGGACATTCATATTGGGGCGGCCCTTGCGAATGCTTTTGAGAGCACTGCGCCCGAAAAAATGCATCCCCGTGATATAGACGGGAAGACAAAGGGCCAGCTGTACCCGGGGATCTTTCAGCCATGAAAAGCCCCCTTTCAGCTCCTGCAAAAAAAGTAATGCCGTAAATGGCAGACAGATGATCGAATAACGCAGATGCTTGTTCATTACCTCTTTGGCCATACCGCAAACTAAGTTAATTTTACAGCATGGAGATCTGTTTTCGTTTGCAGGATATCCTGCCGGCCGCGGAAAGGTTCTGGCAACAGTGGCCCCTGCAAAAAGTCTTCGCCTTCCATGGAGCCATGGGAGCGGGAAAGACTACCTTTATTCACGCATTATGTTCCATCAAAGGGGTCACCGGCACGGTAGGCAGCCCTACTTTTTCCATTATCAATGAGTACGTCTATCCGGAAGGGAAGATCTATCACATCGACCTCTACAGGCTGCGGGACGAGGAAGAAGCCCTCCGGGCCGGGGTGGAGGACGTCCTTTACAGCGGGGAGCTCTGCCTGGTGGAATGGCCCGACCGGGCGCCTGGTATTTTTCCACCGGCCACCATCTCACTACAAATAGAGGCCATCGACCCCGAAACACGGAAAATTACGCAGGTCAACGGTACATTTTTGGGGCTTTAAATCCAATTTTAAATTGTAATTTGACGGGCACATGTCTCAGCAAAAACCAATAATCAGCACCTCCTTCAGTTACGAAACCTTGGAAGAAACCCTGGATGTGAAGCCGAAAGGCGTTCCCCTCCATATAGGCATACCCAAAGAGATCGCCTTCCAGGAAAACCGGATAGCCCTTACACCAGAGGCCGTCGGCGTATTGGTGAGCAACGGACATGAGGTCATTATCGAGCACAATGCCGGAGAAGCATCGCATTACAGGGATAAAGATTACAGCGAGGCGGGTGCCAGGATCGTGTACGACAAAGCTGAGGTATTCAAGGTCCCCATCCTGGTAAAAAGCGCCCCTGTTATCGAAGAGGATCTGCCCTTATTGCAGATGAACCAGATCGTTATTTCCCCTATTCATCTCTCTGCCATGAAAGCAGACCTTCTGCAGAAGATGATGGACAAACGCATAACAGGCATTTCATTTGAGAACCTCAAGGACGACAGCGGCACCTACCCCATTGTCCGGAGCATGAGCGAGATCGCCGGCAGCGCCGTCATGCTGATAGCGGGTCAGTATCTCAGTTCTGCCAACCACGGGAAAGGGGTCCTGCTGGGTGGTATCTCGGGTATCCCGCCTACCAAGGTCATCATCCTTGGAGCAGGTATCGTAGGGGAATTTGCCGCCCGGGCAGCGCTTGCGCTGGGGGCATCCGTAAAAGTATTCGACAATAGCGTCTACAGGCTAAAGCGTCTTCAGAACAATATAGGGCAGCGTATGTGGACTTCCGTGATAGAGCCCCGTATCCTGGCCAAACAGCTAAAGACCTGCGAGGTCGCCGTAGGCGCGCTTTCTTCCCAAACAGGGCGCACACCCGTGGTGGTCACCGATGAAATGGTAAGCAATCTGCGGCCGGGAAGCGTGATCATCGATGTCAGCATCGACAGAGGCGGCTGTTTTGAGACCAGCGAGATCACCACGCACGAACACCCTATCTTTATGAAATATGGGGTCATTCACTATTGTGTCCCCAATATCCCTTCCGGTTTTGCCCGTACGGCATCACATGCTATCAGCAATGTGCTCATGCCCTTGCTGCTGGAGGCGGGTGAAGAAGGAGGGTTCGAGAACCTGGTATGGCACAAGATCCATCTGCGCAGCGGTATCTATCTTTTCAAAGGCGCTTTGACGAATTTCCATCTCAGCCAGCGTTTTGATCTGAAATATACGGACCTGAACCTGCTGATCGCCAGTCAGCGGTAAACGCTGCCAATGGCAAACTTGCTCTTTGTCATGGATCAGGTTTTTACGAAGGGATCTCATTTTTGACGGCTACACGCCTGCTTTCCAACGCCTGTTCCAACCCTTTCCAATCGCCCTTCCGCAGACTTCCCGCAGAATACCGCCGGGAAAAAAAATTGCGTGTGTTGACCCGGAGGCCCACTCCCCGGCGCAAGGAGATCCCGATGACGATCTCACTGATGTCCTCCAGTCTGTAGCCTTTTGTAAACCAGGGAAAGAAATGGTTCTTTACGATGAGATAATCTTCAGAGACCTTGAAATAAAACAGTCTGTACCCCACCGTTATATACATAGGCAGGTATAGCACAGCCAGCAAGCCTGCGTAAAAACCCCCTCCGGCATCAGCCCTGAGCGGACGCATGGCAACGGCAATAAAAATGATGTATGCCAGGAAAATGATCGTCTGAATATTCAAAAGAGGGTGGCCGGAAAACGCCCTGGCCTTTACTTCTGCTTCTACCGGAACGGCTTTGACATCCGTCATATGATCCGGGAATAATACGGTATCGCCAGGGGAGGAAAGGAAATGCTCATACAACGCCCGCTTAAGCTGTGGCATATTTCTATAAAAGACGTCCGCCAGGACGATCTTATCGCCCTTTCCCCACCTGATGACAACGGCGCCTGTCTGCCATTTGGGGGTCGCCAGGCTGACCCTCTCGTTGCCGGTAAGTTCGATGGATATGATGTCATCCCTGAAAATAGTTTGCCCGAACAGCAGCCCTCTGAGCTCGATCCGGTCTGGCGATACCTTTACAACGATCATCCGTTTGACCAGGAAACTGCCTGCAAAAACAGCTGCAACTGCAAAAATGAGGATCGATGAAGATTGCTGGAATCCCAGGATCAACAGCGCGCTGATAGCTATGAAAATAAAAAAACATATGACCCCAAGGGCCAAATAGATGGATATAAAACTAAACTTACTTTTGACCATTGGATGGTTTATACGCCATAATATTAATGATTTCCTCACAGAAATCATATTCCTGCGTATCATTGGAGCTCACGATCACCAGGCGGTGCCTGCAATGCTCCCCTATCAATCGTCTGTAAAGCGAGATCCCATCCAGGTCCAGGTTGGTGCAGGGCTCATCCAGCAGCACCAGCGGCGTATCGGAGAATATGGCCTGGGCCAGCCGGACACGCTGACGCATCCCGGATGAATAGAACCGTATCTGTTTATCCGCGGCTGTCCGCAGTCCTACTTCACCCAGGATCTCCTTTACCGCCCAGCCGGGAAGCAAGGGCTTAAAAGAGGCATGGAACCTTAAAAACTCATCAGCGGTCATTTCCTCGATGACATCCAGGTAAGGGGCCGCAATAGAAAGATGCTGGTATACATTGTCGGGGGCAATGACTTTCGCTGTCCCGTGATAGACAATATTCCCCTCGCTGATGCCGATGGCACCCGCAATGGCCTGTAACAACGTGGATTTACCCGATCCGTTGGCCCCTGTAATGGCGTAGCTACGCCCTGCTATAAATTCGTAATGGAGATGACGAAAGATCCAGTCGCGATTGAAGCGTTTGCCGGCATCAGTCAGCGTAATCTTCATCCAGACTGCTTTTGCTATAGCGTTTAATGATCCCACGGCCGCTTTCACGGATAAAGGCCACGATCTCATCCCTTTCATCGCTTGCGGGGAACTCCTCTTCAAGGAATTCCAGCGCCTGGCTCGTATTCATGCCTTTATTATAGATCACCCTGTAGATATCCAGGATGTGGTTGATCTTGTCGATGGTAAAACCACGGCGCTTGAGACCAACGGAGTTGACACCCGAATAGCTCAGGGGGAGACGGGCAGCCTTGATATAGGGGGGAATGTCCTTTCCAACGAGAGAACCGCCGCCTATAAAAACGTGTTCACCAATTTTTACGAATTGGTGAACGGCGCACATACCACCCAAAATGACCCAATCGCCCATGGTGACGTGGCCGGCAACCTGGCTATTATTACTGAGGATGCAATTATCCCCGATGATACAATCGTGTGCTATGTGACTGTAAGCCAGGATCATACAGTTCTGTCCCACCTTTGTGGTCCAGCGATCCCTGGTGCCCCGGTGGATGGTGACGAATTCGCGGATGGTGGTATTATCGCCTATCTCTACGGTTGTTTCCTCACCGTCAAACTTAAGATCCTGAGGATCAGCAGCTACGACAGCTCCAGGATAGATCCGGCAGTTTTTTCCGATACGGGCGCCCTCCATGATGGTGACATTGCTTCCGATCCAGGTCCCTGCGCCGATCTCTACATTGTGATGGATCATGGTGAAAGGATCCACCCTTACATCGGGTGCCAATCGGGCGTCCGGATGAATAGAGGTATAAGCATGGATCAAATCAACTCGTTGATTCTCTTTTACTTGGATCATTATTGGATCTTCCTTATGGTTTAGCGCCTTCTTATTCATAGGCATATTAAAAAAATGCTGAGCTATACCCAGCATTTCACAAAAATAAACTTATTTGACACATTTATCGTAAAATAAACTTCTCCCCTGCTTCTCTTAACTTCTCTTTACCAACTGTGCCATCAGGTCGGCTTCCGTGGCTATTTTATTCCCGACAAAGACGGTACCCCGCATTTCGCATATACCGCGCCGGATAGGATTGAGCAATTCCATTTTGAGGATCATCGTATCTCCCGGGACCACTTTTGCCTTGAATTTGCAGTTGTCGATCTTCAGGAAATAGGTATCGTACTGTCCTTCCGGCATGCTGTTGATACATAGCAGTCCGCCTGTCTGCGCCAGGGCTTCTATCTGCAGAACGCCGGGCATGACGGCATTGCCGGGAAAATGCCCTGCAAAAAAGGGTTCGTTGAAAGTGACGTTCTTGATCCCCACGATATGTTTGTCCGTCAGCTCGATGATCTTATCCACCAGCAAAAAGGGATGGCGGTGAGGAAGCGTCTTCTCTATCTGGTGAATGTTGAAGACAGGCTGCTGATTGGGGTCATACACAGGCACGTTCTTAACGTGCTTGTTCCTGCGTATATATTGTTTGATCTTTTTGGCGAATTCCACATTGGAAGAGTGGCCGGGACGGTTGGCAATGATGTGTCCTTTTATAGGATAGCCGATGAGGGCCAGGTCGCCGATCACGTCCAGCAGCTTGTGCCGTGCGGGCTCGTTGGGGAACCGGAGCTCCAGGTTATTGAGGTAGCCTTCGCTTTTGATCTCGATCTTGTCCCTCTTGAAGGCTTTGGCAAGGCGGGCCATCTCTTCAGCCGTCACGGGTTTATCCACGACAACGATAGCGTTGTTGATATCGCCTCCCTTTATGAGATTGTGTTCCAGCAGCATTTCCAGCTCATGGAGAAAGCAAAAGGTACGGCAGGGGCTTATCTCCGACTTGAACTCCCGCATGGTCTTCAACCCTGCATGCTGGGTCCCCAGCACCGGGCTGTTGAAATCGATAAGCGTAGTGACCTTATATTCCATGGCGGGCATCACCACCATTTCCACTCTTTTCTTCTCGTCGTAAAAAGGGATATTCGTATCGATGCTGTACCACGACTTTGCCGCGTCCTGCTCCAGCACTCCTGCTTTTTCGATGATCTCTACAAAAGGTTCAGAGCTGCCGTCGATGATAGGGATCTCGGGGCCATTGACCTCTATCAGGCAATTGTCCACTCCCATTCCCACGAGGGCCGCCAGAATATGCTCCACCGTGCTGATCTTAGCGCCATTTTCCTCCAGGGTCG
The DNA here is from genome assembly GCA_035547295.1 of Puia sp. Lineage (GTDB taxonomy): Bacteria > Bacteroidota > Bacteroidia > Chitinophagales > Chitinophagaceae > Puia. The sequence continues at coordinate 11,521 of DASZVM010000925.1, forward strand.
TACCTCGTGAAGTATCGGTGACCAGTTCGCAATCGCCTTTTATCGTCGGCTGACCCGGAAGGTCCACCCGCTGGAATTGATATCCAAAACCCGGGTTAGCGGGTTTTAGCGTCATATTTACCTGGATGCCGGTGTGAAGACCCGTACCGGCGATATTCGCTACCGTAGCTAACGTATGCTGTTTATCAGGATTAAAATTTGCGTCCATGCTGATACTTGGATTCTATTTGTAAGCGGGCAAATATAAGGAATCATAAGCATAAGAGAAGGAATCGCTTATATCTCCTCTTCCCGTTCGAGCATCAGGATGGCGCTTTGCGGAACGATAAAGTATTTCTCACCCTGGTATTGAACTTCCGTGGCTCCGCTCAGCAAAAAAACGGCGATATCCCCTTCGCGTGCCTGGAGAGGGATATATTTCACCTGATCCTCCTCCTGCTTCCATGGCTCGTCATCTCCCGGCATCGGAATTGCGTATCCAGGACCGGTCTTTATGACATACCCCTGCTGTACTTTTTCTTTTTCCTGTACACCCGGGGGCAGATAAAGGCCTGAGTTCGTGCGTTCATTACCCCGGGCAGGTTGGATCAGGACCCGGTCGCCAATTACTATGAGTTTCTTAAATTTATTGTCGGGAGTCAAATGCATAAATACAAAATTAGATTGAAAACCAATTATTAACAAAATATTAGCCCCGGTGGTTGGCAAAGGGGAAATGATTTAATTTTATTTGTAACTCCTAAAATAATAATCATGGAAGGAAAGAAACCCAAAATACTATTGTGCGAAGATGATCAGAACCTCGGTAGTGTACTAAAGAACTATCTGGAACTAAGCGATTTTGATGTGACCCTCGAGCGTGATGGAAGATTGGGGCTGGCGGCATTCCAGCGCGAACGTTTTGATCTTTGCCTGCTGGACATCATGATGCCGCATATGGACGGGTTCACCCTGGCCGAAGAGATCCGTGATGTAGACCCCGATATTCCCCTGTTCTTCCTCAGCGCCAAGACCATGAAGGAAGATATCATCCAGGGCTACAAGCTGGGGGCCGATGATTATATCACCAAGCCTTTTGACAGCGAAGTATTGCTCCTGAAAATAAAAGCCATCCTTAAGCGAAACGACGACCTCAATAAAGAGTCCGATAATAAGGAGTTCGATCTGGGTTCCTATCATTTCAACCCCAAGCTGCGGGAGCTGAGCCATAAAGGCCAGACACAGACCCTGTCCCCCAAGGAGAACGAGCTGCTGAAAATGCTGGCTGAGCACATGAACGATCTGCTGCCCAGGGAACAGGCCCTCAAGAAGATCTGGGGCAGTGATACTTATTTCAACGGCCGCAGCATGGACGTGTATATCGCCAAGCTGAGAAAGTATCTGAAAGACGATAGCCAGATCGAGATCGTGAATATACACGGAAATGGCTTCAGACTGGTTGTACCCGCAAAAGCTTAGAAGAACGACAATTCCCCCGGCTTGCCGGGCCGCTGCTTGCCAAGATGCTCATAAGCCTTGGGGGTAGCCTCTCTGCCGCGCGGGGTCCGCATGAGGAATCCTTCCTGTATCAGGAAGGGCTCATATACTTCTTCCAGGGTACCCGTCTCTTCACCTACGGCGGTAGCGATGGTAGTGATGCCTACGGGTCCTCCCTTGAATTTTTCGATGATCGTGGAAAGGATGCGGTTGTCCATCTCGTCCAGACCGTGCTCGTCTACATTGAGGGCTCTTAACGCATGCTGGGTGATACCCAGGTCGATGACCCCATTGCCCAGCACCTGGGCAAAGTCGCGGACCCTTCTCAACAGGCCATTGGCGATACGGGGAGTGCCCCGGCTGCGACGGGATATCTCCCCTGCGGCATCTGAAGTTATCCGCGTATTGAGTATGCCGGAAGAACGCAGGACTATATGCTGTAATGTTTCCGCAGTATAATATTCCAGCCTGGACTTGATGCCAAAACGGGAAAGAAGGGGTGCCGTCAGCAGACCGCTGCGGGTAGTGGCCCCCACCAGGGTAAAAGGATGGATCGTCAGCTGGATGCTGCGGGCATTGGGTCCCGAATCGATCATGATATCGATGCGGAAATCCTCCATGGCCGCATAAAGATATTCCTCTACCACCGTGCTCAGCCGGTGGATCTCATCGATAAAAAGCACGTCATTGGGCTCCAGGTTCGTCAGCAATCCGGCCAGGTCACCGGGTTTTTCGATGACAGGTCCGGAGGTCTCTTTTATATGCACACCCAGCTCATTGGCCACGATCCTGGATAAGGTGGTCTTTCCCAACCCCGGAGGGCCGTGAAAGAGGATATGGTCAAGGGCTTCTCCCCGCATTTTAGCGGCTTTGATAAATACCTTCAGGTTCTCTATCAGCTGGGGCTGACCGGAAAACTCCTCGATGGCGGCAGGGCGTATATTGTTCTCAAACTCCTTATCAGAGGGGCTCAAAGCATTCTTATCCTTGTTGAGATTGAGATTGGACATGGAACAAAGATACCGGGTGGCACGATAATTTTTATATTTATATCCTTAAATCTTCATCACATGAACATAGGTATCATGGGTTCTGCCGACGTAGGCCAGACCCTGGCAAATCAATGGACACATGCATTCAAGCTGCTGAAGCTGCTGCCGGAGGGAGGTCTTTTAATCCCGTCTCAGCAAGACGTCGGTAAATAGATTTTTTTGATCGAAGAACTCCTGCACAGGAATGAATCCCGACTGTCTGGCCAGGTAATAGATCTCATCCAAAGAGTACTTCTGGGATATCTCCATGTAGATGGATTCATTCTCCTTAAAGGGAATAACCGTTTCATCCCCGATGTGCACCTGCTGGGCGATACGGCTGATGAGATAGCTTTTGCAGGCGCCTGTACCGGGATCATAGACAGGGTAGTGTTCAAACCGGTCTATGTCAAAGTCTGCATTCAGCTCACGATTGATCCGTTTGAGAAGATTGAGATTGAATGCCCGGGTAATACCCTGTTTGTCGTTATAGGCATCCAGGATGGTCCTGGGGTCCTTTTTCAGGTCGAATCCGATGAGCAGCATATCGCCGGGCCGCATCCGGTCATGCAATTGCCGGCAAAAAAGCCGGGCCTGTTGCATAGTCATATTACCGATGTTGGCCCCCATAAAGAGGACGATCTTCCTCTTTTGGGAAATATGTTCTACATACTCCATCCTGTCCATATATTCCCCGTTTAACCCCTGCAGATGGAGACCGGGCAGACTAAGCGGCAGCTTTTCCTCCAGCCAATTGATGACGTTGGAGGAAATGTCGATGGGATAATAGGTAAAATGCGTCTTGTTCTTCATCAGCTCCCGCAGCAGATGCCATGATTTGGTGGCATCGCCCGGTCCCAGTTCCACCAGGTCGAACGGTTCACCCTGGAAAAGGGTTGCCATTGCCGGCGACTGATGCTGCATGATCTCCATCTCACAGCGGGTGAGATAGTATTCGGGCGAGGCCATTATCTGCTGGAAGAGCTTATCACCTTCCTCATCGTAAAAATATTTTGAGGGAAGATATTTCTGGGATGCCAGCAGGCCATCCAACACGTCCTGGTGAAAGGCGGAAAAACGACGGCCCGTGAGCTTCCTGGTGGAGGTGACAGAGAACATAGCTTCCATTTTAGTTAGACCTTTTATTACAACCGAACCCCGTAGTCGGTTCATCTGGCACGACGTATGCCCGT
>DASZVM010000926.1:0-5095 GCA_035547295.1 Puia sp.
GGCTCTACCAGCTCTCCTCTTTTCCATTTTTCGATGTCCTCATCTTTTGGCTCCAGGCGCCAGTGATGGATAAAACGGGAGGTTTCCACCCGTTGCTGGTCATCGCCATATACAGTGTACTCGCTGGCAAAGAAGCCTACCCGGGGATCAAAGAGGCGCTTGCGCATAGGCGTCTTGGGTAGAAGGATAAAGGAATTGTTCAGCTCCAGGGTGACAGCACCCGTTACATCCGCGGCCGGCAGGGTTGTCGATTGGCTGGGAGCTGAAGGACTGGCCGGGCCGGGAGTAGAGGCATATGTCTTTACCGTCCTGATCTCCGTATTGATGGGATAGGTATGGATGCTTTCGATATAGCTCCTGTCCGCAGCCAGACCGCTGAGGTTAAACCTTCTTTTGGTGGCGGGGTTCAGGCTGAAGGCCTGGTTATCGCCTTTGAAAAAATCTGTTACATCGATGACGGATGTCCCCGAAGAGTCCTTCCCTTTGCCATACGCCTTTATATCGAAGGCTGCGGCGATAGGGTTCAGATTGGAGTTGCTCACCGCCAGGGCGATGGGCTGTGAAGAGTCCGTGGCTACGTTGACGATGGTCAGCACCCGGATGAACAAATTGTTGGAAGGGCCTTTCTCCCAGCGGATGGTCTGCAGGTTCACCTGCTCGCCGCCATAAGTATTGCCCCCGGCAGCTGTCTTGCCGTAACGGGTGCTTACAAGGATGTCCCGTCCAATGATGGAGTCGGGTATTTCGAAATACCATTTGTCATCGATGCGGTGCACCGTGAACAGACCTGCCTGGCTCACCGCCTTGTCTGTGATCACATCTTTATAAGGCTTGGGCTCCTGTTTCTGGGATCCGCCTCCGTTGTGTTGACCGGCAGCAGGAGTCGTAGGGGGAGTGACGGGCTTTTGCTGGGCGATGGCCAGGGAAAAGGGAAGGCCCAGCACAAAGGTCACCAGCTTCAATTTTCTCATCATCATGCGGGTGTTTTGTTAAGGCCGTGAAATTAGCAAACGGAGGCGTTTAGCCGTAGAAAATGGGACGAACGGGAGATCGTTGGCAACAAAAGCGTTGATACAGTTCAATGAAAGATGCTGTATTATAGACAGCCTCTAATCATATAGCTTGATGATTAAATGAAGTGAAAAATAGCTGTTACTTTCCTAGTATTTTACCAATTTCACGGTTTGCCGTTGTCCATTGGCCATTAAAGACAGAAGATAAGTGCCGGCCGGCAGACGATCGATATCACCCGTGGGAATGGGAAGATGGCTGTTGCCGGCCGCAGGGATTTTTGCAATAGTGACAAAAGCGCTGCCGGGTGTATGGCGTTGGATCTCGAACCAGGCGGTATTTTGTTCGGAGGCGGTGGTCCATTTCAGGAGGTTGCCGCCCGTCGTTGTTTGCCCGGAAAAATCCGTCAGGGTCAACGGAAGCGGGATAAGCGAGCCGGTGGATACGTAGAATCCGCTGAAGCCCGTGACGTCGAAGGTCACTTCCCAGCGGTTGTCCGTGGCGTTCCAGACGATCTTGTCGTCATCCGGGTTGATCTCGCCGGTGGTGCCAGTGTAGGTGCCGGGCGTGGTGCCTGTGCCGTGGAACGCCGGAGGGGATGGCATTTTCGTAAATCTGCGCAGTAATGACAGTCGTAATTGACTGCAATATTCTTGTAGTCTGTTTCACTTCAAGATCTCCATACCATAATATCTATCAAGCACTCATTGCCGGCAAATTTGATCTGTTAGTTTCAAGCGAAATTATCTTGGAATACGAAGAAATAATCCAGGATAAATATGGACTAAGGACAGCCAATGCCTTTATCTCTTTGTTGGGGGAATTACCTAATGTAAATTTTGTTGCCCCATTTTACAAATGGCTGCTTATTGGCGCGGATCGGGATGACAATAAATACTGTGACTGTGCCATTGCTGGAAAAGCGATGTATATCGTAACTGAGGATAAGCATTTTAATGTATTGAAATCACTTTCCTTTCCAAAACTGGAAACGATCAATATTGATGAATTTATGCGGTTGATTCAATAAAAATCCCGGCCTTAAGCCGGGATGAAAAGTTTACTACGCCGCCGCATCCTTCCCATGACAGTTCTTGAACTTCTTCCCGCTGCCGCAGGGACAGGGGTCGTTCCTTCCGATCTTCGGCCCCACCTTGACAGGCTCCTGTTTGACAGGCCCACCGGAGGGATCGTAATAGTCGGGGCCGCCCTCCTGGGGCGCACCATGCTGCATGACAGGGCCCCCATTGTTGGAATTCGGGCTGCCGGCCAATTCTTCCTTCCGTACCCGCAGACGGCTCATATCCGTCCTTTGTTCCCTGCCTTCACGGATAGCTACATTCGAAGGGGTTTGACCACCGCCACCGGAATGATAGATACCGCTGTGACACAGGAAGCTGACGATGTCCTTATTCACTTCGCTGTCCATCCTGCGGAAAAGCTCGAACGCCTCCATCTTATAGATGACCAGCGGGTCCTTTTGTTCAAGATACGCCGTCTGTACGCTTTGTTTCAGGTCGTCCATGCCGCGGAGATGCTCCTTCCATGCATCGTCGATGATGGAGAGAGTGATCTGTCTTTCCACTGCATTCATCAGCTCACGCCCTTCGCTCTGCAGCGTTTTATCCAGGTTTACATGGACATTGGTCCGCCGCTTGCCATCCGTGAAAGGCACCACGACATTCTGTATGTGGCCGCCCTGGGTGGCGCGTATATTATTGAAGACGGGGAGAGCCTGTTTGCGCAGCTCGGCGAGCTTATGCTCATAGTTCTGCGTAGCTTCCTGGTAAAGCTTTTCCGACAGCTGCGCCGCGTCGCCTTTCAGGAACTCATCTTCGGTGATCTGGCTGTCGATGCCGAAATTGACGATGGTGGATAGCTTGAACCCTTCATAGTCATCCTGCTCGCGGAAAGAGCTGATCAGGCCCTCCGCCACGATGTAAAAGGCGTTGTCCAGATCCAGCGCGAGCCTGTCCCCGAAGAGGGCATGGTTCCTTTTTTTATAGACCACGTTACGCTGCTTGTTCATGACGTCGTCATATTCCAGCAGACGTTTACGGATGCCGAAGTTGTTCTCCTCTACTTTTTTCTGAGCGCGTTCGATGCTTTTGGTTACCATGCTGTGCTGGATGACCTCACCCTCCTTGTAGCCCATCCGGTCCATCAGCGAGGCGATACGATCGCTGCCGAACATACGCATCAGGTCATCTTCCAGCGATACATAGAATTGAGAGGTGCCGGGATCACCCTGACGGGCGGAACGTCCGCGGAGCTGACGGTCTACACGCCGGCTCTCATGCCGTTCCGTACCGATGATGGCCAGCCCGCCGGCTTCCTTTACGCCGGGGCCGAGCTTGATATCCGTACCACGACCGGCCATGTTGGTGGCAATGGTCACGGCGCCCGCCAGACCTGCTTCCGCAACCACCTGGGCTTCCCTGGCGTGCTGTTTGGCGTTCAGTACGTTGTGGGGGATCTTTTTTACCTGCAGCATCTTGCTGAGCAACTCGCTCACTTCCACGGAGGTGGTGCCTACCAGGGAAGGACGCCCCGCTGCGCGGAGCTTTTCTATCTCGTCGATGACCGCTTTATATTTTTCCCTCTTTGTTTTGAATACGAGGTCCTGGTGGTCTTTTCTTATGGCGGGTACGTTCGTTGGAATGGTCACCACGTCCAGCTTGTAGATGTCCCAGAACTCGGCTGCTTCTGTTTCAGCCGTACCGGTCATGCCGGCCAGCTTATGGTACATGCGGAAATAGTTCTGTAAAGTGACGGTGGCATACGTTTGAGTGGCCGCCTCGATCTTTACGTTTTCCTTTGCCTCGATAGCCTGGTGAAGACCATCGCTATAACGCCTGCCGTCCAGGATACGGCCTGTCTGCTCGTCCACGATCTTCACCTGGCCGTCCATTACCACGTATTCCACGTCCTTGTCAAATAAGGTATAAGCTTTCAACAGCTGTTGAACGGTATGGATACGGTCGGCTTTTACCGCATAGTCGTTTAAAAGAGATTCCTTGCGTTGTAATTTCTCTTCATTCGTCAGCTCGCTTTTCTCTATCTCGGCCAGCTTGACGCCGATGTCCGGCAATATGAAGAATTCCGGATCTTCCCCTTCCCGGGTGATCATCTGGATCCCCTTGTCAGTGAGGTCGACGGAGTTGTTTTTTTCGTCGATCTTGAAGTATAGCTCCGCATCTACCTTCGGCATTTCTTTTTCCTGGTCTGCCAGGTAGTAATTTTCCGTTTTCTGCAGCCTGACCTTTACACCGGGCTCGCTGAGGAATTTTATAAGGGCGCTGGATTTGGGCAGACCACGGTGAGCGCGCATCAGGGCCAGACCCCCGTCCTTGGGGTCGTCATTCCCTTCGCCCATTTTTTTCTTGGCTTCGATAAGGAACTGGTTGGTCACCCGCTTTTGCACCTCGAATAATTTCTCCACCCGGCCTTTTAAGATATGGTATTGCTGGTCGTCGCCTTTTGGTACGGGACCAGAAATAATGAGCGGTGTACGGGCATCGTCGATCAATACGCTGTCCACCTCATCCACCATGGCGTAATGGTGCTTACGCTGTACCATCTCTTCAGGGGAATGCACCATATTGTCGCGGAGATAGTCGAAACCAAACTCGTTATTGGTGCCGTAAGTAATGTCAGCCAGGTAGGCTTTGCGGCGGGATTCGCTGTTGGGCTCGTGCTTGTCGATACAATCCACCGTCAGACCCAGCCATTCGAAGATGGGACCGTTCCATTCAGAGTCACGACGGGCCAGGTAATCGTTGACCGTCACGATATGGACACCTTCGCCGGCCAGTGCGTTGAGATAGGCGGGAAGGGTGGACACAAGGGTCTTACCTTCACCCGTTGCCATTTCCGAGATCTTTCCCTGGTGCAGTACGGTACCCCCGATGAGCTGTACATCGTAGTGTACCATATTCCAGGTGATAGGACTGCCGGCAGCCATCCAGGTATTCTTATAGATAACCTGATCGCCTTCGATACGGATGTGTTCCCTTTTGACGCTGAGCGTACGGTCATGCTCGGTGACGGTGGCCGCGACCTCGGGGTTCTGGGCAAAGCGGCG
>DASZVM010000927.1:0-8031 GCA_035547295.1 Puia sp.
GGAACGCACCGTAATCTTCGATATTCACAACCTTGCCCTTCACGATCTCGCCTTCCTTGATGTTCTCAGGCAGCACATCCCACGGATGGGGGGTCAGCTGCTTCAAACCCAGGCTGATACGTTTCTTGCCATCGTCGAAATCGAGGACAACCACCTGCAGCTTCTGATCCAGCTTCAGCACCTCGCTCGGATGGCTGATACGGCCCCAGCTGATATCCGTGATATACAGCAGACCGTCCAGACCGCCCAGGTCCATAAAGGCGCCGAAGTCCGTGATATTCTTGATCGTACCTTCCAGTACCTGTCCTTTCTCCAGCTTGCTGATGATCTCCGCACGTTGTGCTTCGATATCGCTTTCGATAAGGGCCTTGTGGGATACTACGGCGTTCTTGATCGCTTCGTTGATCTTTACAACCTTGAATTCCATGGTCTTTCCGACAAACTGGTCGTAGTCGGTAACAGGCTTCACGTCGATCTGTGATCCGGGTAAGAAAGTTTCCATGCCGAATACGTCGACGATCAGACCACCCTTCGTCTTGCTGGTAACAGTACCGGTAACAACTTCCCCGGTCTTGTGTACTTCCACGATCCTTTCCCATGCACGGGTGATCCTGGCTTGCTTGCGGCTCAGGTGCAGGTGACCTTCCCTGTCTTCCTTCTCCACAACCATTACTTCCACTTCATCGCCCGTCCTTAAGTTCGGGGTATCGCGGAATTCGTTCAGAGAGACGAGACCGTCACTCTTGAACCCAATGTTCACTACCACATCCGTCTTGGTCATGCCCACTACAAGGCCTTTCACCAGCTCGCCATCCGTGATAGCAACAAACGTGTTGTCATACACCTTGTCGTACTTCTCTTTTTCCTCCTTGGTGTAAGCTGCAACATTTCTCTTGTCAATGCTCCAGTCGAAATCATCGTGCGCAGTTTGCACGAATGCAGGTGCTTTTGGTGTCGCTGTAGCTTCGGGAGCAGCAGTAACAGCCGCTTCCGATCCCTGTCCTTCAGCGTTTGAGTTAACAATATTGTTTTCAGACATAATATAGATCCCGAATGTTTTTGTTCGGGGCTGCAAATATACGAAAAAAAGCTCAAAAAGGACCCACAAACCCCCACTGTAAATCAAGCACTTGTAATACCTTCAAGTATATTCACAAAATCAGAACAAAATTCACACTCAAAAACTTTCTTTCTAAACAAAAAACATTTTTTCTTAACTTTACCCCTCAAATTGCGAAGTCATGAAAATATCATCCATCCTTAATCTATTAGATATGGTCATCATTTCAAGGCCGGCCCTTCGCGATTTCATAGCCCGTTATCCATTGAGCGCAAATGCCCTCAATAACTGGTATACCCATGCCGTGAAAAGCGACTGGGGCCAATTTGCCGATATAAAGAACACCTGGAACAGCTGCGACGCCATAGGCAACGACAGATACGTATTCGACATCGCCGGAAACAATTACAGGCTGATCGCCATGATCCATTTTAAAAAAAGGACACTTTACATCCGTCGGGTGCTGACCCACAAAGAATACGATGTATTGAATAAACGGGGAGAACTAAACACACAATAACTAAAAAATTAAAACCTATGCCTAAAAAGATCACCAGCAAACAACAATACTACGCCGCAATGGCTGAAATTGAAAGCTATTTGCAAAAGGGCTTTTCCAACCTCACCACCAAAGAGGAAGATCACCTGGAAGAGCTTTCAAAGGCCGTGGAAGCATGGGAGCTCAAAGAGTATCCCATGCCTATGCAACCCTCATTCCCGGACATACTTATCTATGTCATGCAATTCAAACGCTATACGCAAACAGAATTGTCGGAGGATCTCTCTATCTCTAAATCCCTGTTATCCGAAATATTGAATGGAAAAAAACAACCGAATCTGAACATCATCGTCAATCTTCATAAGAAGTTTGGCATCGACGCCAATATCTTATTGGAAAGCGTCTCACACTAAACAGCTCTCCCGTTCAGCCCCTTTCCGGGATACTCTTCTGGAACGTCCACAAATGCCCGAAGGGATCCAGCACCGTCCCCTGCCGCAGCCCGTAAAAATGATCCTGCATAGGATTCATCAGCCTGGCTCCTGCCGCCACAGCCCTGTCCACCACCGCATCCGGGTCGGCAACATACACCGCCAGCTCCACCGTCGTCCCTTTCACCTGCTCCGGACTCACCCCCTGGCTCCCCGGCATCTGCTCATGTACATAAAACCCGGCCCCCTCCAGCGTAAGCTCCACTATGTGGATGCTGCCATCGTCATTGGAAAATCGTCTCACCTCCGCCACCCCAAATGCCTGCTTATAAAATTCCAGCGCGGGCGCCACCACCCGGACCTTCAGCTCAGGAGCAAATCTTGTATCCATATATGCAAGTTTAAAAAAGCTGCTTCACCACCGCATTCGCCGCAATCCACCCGCTGGTCCATGCATGCTGAAAATTGAACCCGCCCGTCACCCCATCCACATCCAGTATCTCGCCGGCAAAGAATAACCCCGGGACCTTACGGCTCTCCATGGTCGACGGCTCCACCTCCGGCAAACGAACCCCGCCGGCCGTAACAAACTCCTCCTTAAAGGTAGTCTTTCCCCTCACAGCGAACTCCCCCAGACAGAGGAAATTCACCAGCTTATTTGTCTCCTTCGCAGGCAGGTCCGCCCATCTCAGCCCGCCTCCCACACCACACGCTTCCAGCATATATTCCCACAGACGGACAGGCAGCCCAAAAGGGTTCCGGGAGCTCAGCTTCTGACCAGCCCAATCATAACGCACCTGCTGCAGCCGCTCACGCACCACCTGATCGGAAAGCTCACCCGTCCAGTTCACCAGCACCATGAATGCATATTCACGTACAGCCAGTTCTCTCGCTCCCCAGGCCGACAAACGCAATACCGCCGGCCCGCTCATCCCCCAGTGAGTGATCAGCAACGCCCCTTTATCCTGCAGCTTCGAACCCTCCACCCGGACCCTGGCCTCAGGCACCGATACCCCCATCAAACGCGTTATTCCATTTCCCGGCATATTAAAGGTGAATAGCGAAGGCACAGGCTCTTCGATGGTATGCCCCAACTGACGTATCCAGTCAAATGACACAGACTTCGGGTAACCTCCGCAGGCGATACAGACAGCATCAGCCTCCAGCACCCTATCGCCGGCCAATTGAACCCTGAATCTCTTGCCCGGCATCATCGTACTTCCCTCAGCCGGAACCTTATCCACACCAATCACTTCCGCATGCGTCCGCACATCCACCCCATACCTGGCAGCCTCCTCCATCAAAACATCGATGATAGTCTGTGAAGAGTTGCTGACAGGGAACATCCGCCCATCGTCCTCCGTTTTCAGGGCAACACCTCTATCTGCAAACCACTGTATCGCATCGGTAGTAAAGAATTGATGAAAGGCCTTCCGGACAAACTGCCCTCCACGGGGATACTTCTTCATCATTTCCCCGATGTCATAACATGCATGGGTGACATTGCAGCGGCCGCCCCCACTGACCTTTACCTTGCTCAGCAATTTGCCCGTCTTCTCCAATATCGTCACACGAAGCCCTTGCTCCAGCCGCGCTGCGTTCACCGCACAAAAGAAACCCGCAGCCCCGCCGCCAATGACGACCAGGCTTTTATCTTTGGATTGCATGCGGCAAATGTAATCATTTGCGCCCTGCCCCGCATTTTGCCGCTATCACCTGCTGTATCTTTTCAGGGTTCGTCCTGGTCCGGTTATACTCCACCAGCAACTCCTGTTTGTCCGCATCCCAGTACGCATAGGTCACTCCCGTAACGCTCCTGGCTGATCGCTCGATCCGTGTCTGGCACCCATCACAGACGCCGGAGACCTTAATGACTCTTTTTGTAAGGAAAGGCCTGTCCAGTTTATAGTTATAGTTCTGCGCGCTGGCAATGGAAGTAATGGCAAATACGCATATAAAAGCAATGGATATCCTGATCTTGTTCATGATTGTAAATTTTGCTGTAAAGTCGATTAAAATAAGCTTACCTGGTCGATAAACAAAAGATCAGATACGAAAATTGCAATGACGCACAAAGAGAGGGATGCCGTCCGCAAAAACAGTTATAGAGTAAAAAGAAGAGTGCAGGGCTTCGGAAATGAGTTCCCCCGGGAGGCCCGAAAAACTTGTAATAGTAGCAGGGAAAAAAGGGTTCAGCTTATAAGCGCCGACCGATGTCCGATGATGCTCATCCGCTTTTATTTGCGTAAGCTCATTCTTGCAACAATCTGCCTTGATCACCTTAAGACAGCAATTGCCGGCCTTCTGGTTGTCCCGGCATTCCGGACAGGCGCTGCCTGCCTTAACGGCGGCTATCGAAGTGGAAAGATAGACAACGGCTAATATAAAGGCGAGAAACTTTTTCATAACCGGGACTTACTATAAAAATATAACTATCCTGCCTGTCTTGGTTAGTATACTTTGTTAAATTTCCCACTTCGCCTCACCTGACTCTTGGCAGGCTGTTATTGCGGCTGCACCAGCACGGGAGAGCTTTCCGCGGTAAAAAGATGTGGATTGGCCTTCTCGGCTGCCTCGATGATGCTGTAGTCGGACAGGATATCCGCCTTCCCTTTTTGTATAGCTACATCATGCTCGAAATGCACCGAAGGCTGATGATCCGCGGTTCGGACAGTCCACCCGTCCCGCTCGGTATACACATCCCTCTTCCCCAGGTTGATCATAGGCTCGATAGCCAGCACAAGCCCTTCTTTCAGCTTGGCGCCCGTGCCACGCCTCCCATAGTTCGGCACCTGCGGCTCTTCATGAAGATGTTTACCCAGCCCATGTCCCACCAGCTCACGTACCACCCCATATCCATATTTTTTCTCCGTATGTTCCTGGATGGCAAAGGAGATATCTCCCACCCTGCCACCGGCAACGGCTTTCTCGATACCCTTGTAAAGGGACTCCTTGGTCACCCTTATCAGTTGCATGACGGCAGCACCAGGGTCACCGATGGCAAATGTATAGGCATGGTCGCCATGCCAGCCATTCTTGATGACGCCGATATCCACGGAAATAATATCCCCTTCCTTCAAAGCTCGGTCGTTGGGAAAACCATGTACTACCACATCGTTCACCGAGATGCATGAATTATAAGGATATCCCCTGTAGTTGAGGAAAGAAGGTATCCCTCCATTGTCCCGGATATATTCCGCGATGAGTTGATCCAGCTGCAGCGTCGTAATGCCGGGCTTGAGTATCTTGGCCGCTTCTGTCAGGGTCCTGCTCACCAGTAGGGCGCTTTCGCGCATAAATGCTATTTCCGTTGATGTCTTATAATGGATCATTTCTCTGCTTAGATTGAAAAAACCTGTCCGGGGATCATCCTGGACAGGTTTACCTATAAAATTCAGTTACTCTTTGTTATATCACCGCGCTCGAAACCGAGTTCTGCCGTCCCTGTATCCTTCCGCTCTTCATCAATCCGTCGTATTGACGCATCAGCAGCTGTGTCTCTATCTGTTGCAGGGAGTCAAGGATTACACCCACCATGATCAACAGCGAAGTGCCGCCAAAGAAGGAAGCAAAACCCTGTGTGATGCCCAGACGCTGCGCAAAACCCGGCAGGATGCCCACGATTGCCAGCAGAAAAGCGCCGGGCAATGTGATCTTATCCATGACAGATCCGATATAGTCCGCCGTAGGCTGACCCGGCTTGACGCCGGGGATAAACCCGTTATTGCGTTTCAGATCGTCGGCAATTTGTTTCGGATTAAAGATCAGTGCTGTATAAAGGAACGTAAAGCCCACAACGATCACACCGTAGACGATCATATGGATATAATCCCGGGGGTCGGAGAAAGTTCTTGCGATCCCCTTGGTGCTGTCGAAGTTGGCGAATATCGTCGGCAGGAACATGATGGCTTGCGCAAAGATGATCGGCATAACGCCCGCGCTGTTCACCTTCAGGGGAAGGAACTGCCTGGCGCCGCCAAACTGGCGGTTGCCGACTATCTGCTTGGCATAGTTCACAGGTACCTTCCTGACACCCTGGATGAGGACGATCAGACCCATATTAATGGCTACCAGTACGGCGATCTCTATGACAAAGATCAGGATGCCACCAGCGCCGGAGGCAGACTTGGCGTCCCACTCCTGTTTGAAGCTGCGGGGCAGACGGGCAAGGATACCCACCATGATGATAAGAGATGTACCGTTACCAAGCCCCTTATCCGTGATCTTCTCGCCCAGCCACATGACAAACAGGGTGCCCGCTGTCAGCACGATGGGGGTGGTCAGCCAGAAATAGGCACTAAAACTTTGGAGGATAGCGTCCTGTCCTAATCCTTTCAGATAGGTGACATACGCATACGCCTGAACAAAAGTGACGATCACCGTCAGATAACGTGTCCATTGGTTGATCTTCTTTTGTCCGCTGGCGCCTTCCTTCTGCACTTTCTGGAACTGCGGGATGAGGATGGTCATCAGCTGCATAAAGATCGATGCAGAGATATACGGCATGATACCAAGGGCTAGAATAGACGCCTGGGAGAAAGCGCCGCCGGAAAAGGCGTCGATAAGTCCCAGGGCTCCGCTCTTGGCGCCGCTGAGGGCGCTGAGCTTGTTGGGGTCGATACCAGGCAGCACAATAAATGTCCCAAATCGGTATACGAATATCAGGCCAAGCGTTACGATGATCTTGGATTTAAGATCCTCGATGCTCCAGATATTTTTAAGCGTTTGAATGAGTTTCTTCACGGAACAATCTGATTTTTGGGTTCTCTGAGCAATACAAAAAAGACGCATCTCGAATGCGTCTATGCAAGTTACGCAAAATTTACTTCAGAATTTCTATCGTCCCGCCGGCGCTTTCAATGGCAGCTTTGGCTTTTTCGCTGACCGCATTGACCTTAAAGGTCAGTTTGGCCTTCAGCTCACCGTTGCCAAGGATCTTCACCAGGTCGTTTTGACTGATTAATCCGTTGATATACAGGTTCTCAGGAGAGAATTCGGAGATACCGTACTTTTCTGCCAGCTGGTCTATCTGGCCCAGGTTGAATACTTTGTACTCCACCCGGTGGATATTGTTGAACCCGCGCTTGGGCAGCCTTCTCTGGATAGGCATCTGGCCCCCTTCATGAGCCATTTTGCGTTGATAACCGGCACGGCTCTGTCCACCCTTGTTACCCTTTGTGGAAGTACCGCCTTTACCGGAAGCTTCACCGCGGCCTAAACGTTTTTGCTTATGTGTGGCGCCTTTAGCGGGCCCGATCGTGTGTAAGTTCATGACTTTTGATTTTTACTTTATTTTGCGGCTTCAGCTCGTCTGTGAATTTAGCTTTCGCCGCAAAATCCACTTTATCTGGCCTTCGGCCGTCGGACCTTTGGTCCTTTTCGGGGAATCTCCCCTCGCATTTTTAATAAAAAATAAACCTTGGTGAGAGGAAGGCTATTTCACCTCTTCCACCTTTATCAGATGCTCCACCTTACGGACCATACCCAGCACCTGCGGAGTGGCTTCCACTTCTTTTGAAGCATGGAGCTTGTTGAGACCCAGCGCTTTCAAAGTCAGTTTCTGACGCTCGGGGCGGTCGATGCCGCTCTTGATTTGTGTTATCTTGATCTTTGCCATAATTCGTCCGCTTTTATCCGTTGAAAACTTTCTTTAATGAAATATGACGGGTCCTGCCTACATGGATAGGCTCCCTCAGCAATGCCAGGGCCTTGAAAGTAGCCTTCACCACTTTGTGGGGATTGGCGCTGCCCAGCGATTTGGCCAGTACGTCCGTTACACCGGCGCTCTCCAGCACGGCACGCATGCTGCCTCCCGCGATCACACCAGTACCATGAGCGGCTGGCTTGATCAGCACCTTGGCCGCACCTTCCTTGGCCAGCTGATCATGGGGAATAGTCCCATGCATCACCGGTACCTTGATCAGGTTCTTCTTCGCATCTTCGATACCCTTGGTGATGGCTTCCTGAACTTCCTTGGCCTTACCCAGACCATGGCCGACTACGCCATTCTCGTTACCGACTACCACTAATGCAGAGAAGCT
>DASZVM010000928.1:0-2136 GCA_035547295.1 Puia sp.
CAAATAAGCCATAGGCACTAGAGGACCTCTGGCAATATCCCGATTGTCCATTTCTTAAAATGTTGAGTTATGCATAAATTCCAAAAGGATATTATGAATGCTTTGGTTGAAGCGTTTAGATATTCCCTGTTGCCGATGAGGTTAATCACTGACCATCTATCCATGAACACAAAAGACAACGAACAGCTGCTGGCCGGCTTCCTTTCAGACTATACGGTTTATGTGAAGGTTTCTCTTCTCTCCGGCGAAAAAGTAAACAAAGAGATGGTCTACCATCTCATAGGCCGGCTGAATGATCTTCCTTCAAGGCCTTGTATGATACTTACCACGAAGGGATTTACCAGGGGCGCATGGGAGCTTGCTTTGGAAAACGGGATTCAGTTATTGACCTTTCGTGAATTGGCGGACCTCCTGCGCCGGTTAGAGCAGAACCCCGCGGATCGGAGAATTTATAATATCAGGCTTCTCTGATATTATCCCACCTCGACATTCCATAGATACAAGGTCGATGCTGCCAGGGCGGAAGAGCCTGCGGTTATTGTAAATCCGCTGCTGGCAGCCGCATCCATAAACACCTGTCCTGCTCCGTTCAGCGCAGCCGCAGCCCCATTGGCCGGACTGAATTTAGGGCTCGGTATATAGCCGCCGGCAAAAGGTATCCCAAAGCTGATCGTGGCTGCCACAGCCGATGCGGAGGGCGCCGTTCCCGTGGTAATGCTGACCTGCATATTCTTATCGTTCCCCCTGGTTATCGCCGCAACAGCACCGCTGCCCGCACCGGTATCCGCAGCGATGGTCGGGGTCAAAGGATCAGGGGCCGCATTTCCGTTGGTAAACAGGTTTTTTACAGCGCTTGCCGTTGCTATCTTGTCAAAAGTGAGCGTGTTCGTGCCGGCATTATAGCTTCTCAGCCTGATAAGATTGGAATGCGTGGCATCGTTGGTCTTGACGGAAGTAGTGGACAGCAGACCCCCTTTGGCAATGAACTGGTTCAGGTCCCCCGACAAAAGGGACACATTCGTTATCTGACTGGTGCCGTTGGTCGCATCCCCCGTAAACGATATATTGTACAGCGGTAGCCAGATGTACAGATAGTAGTTCAGTCCGCTTGTCACCGATGCGGGAATATATTTAATGGTAAAATCACTTGCTCCGATAGCACTGACGATCCCCATGACGGCAAAGGACCGGAAGGCGCCGGTCGTGCTGCCGACGACCACATCACCCATGGATATTCGGTTCAGCTCATCTGCCGGGCAGGTTACCGTCGCCTGGTAAAATCCACCTACCAGAGACACATTGATCAGGTAGTTGCTGCCTATTCTATTAATAAGCATCGGGTACGCTGGAGATCTGCTGTTCATGGTATACGTCGTTCCATTGGCGTTTATCTTCGAAGATCCGTAAGAATTTACACCCGAGAAGAATGATCCGGCTACATAAGGCGTGGATACAGGCCCCAGTAAATTTCTGTCGCTGGAGAACAGGTCCGTGCAATTAATGAATTTTGTGTCATCAGCAGGATACGTCAGATGGTAAAAGGGAGGCACTTCAAACGAACAGCTGTCGAACACGGGACCTCCATTTGCGGAACTGATGGCAATCGGCTTCCCGGTTCCGTACATTCTGAAAAGACAACCGATAAAGGTAACGCCCGCTGCCCCGTTTATATGGGTCTGATAAGAACCCGCGTCCTGGTAATTCGCAAAATCAAAAACGCTATCCTGGATGGTGGTACCAAGTATGCTTCCTATGCTTCCCAGCGAACCAAGCAACTCCGCATATACATTTTTAAAATAAGAAGGGAAATACCCTTCCTGGTTGTTATAAACCAATTGATTGTTATACCCCGCTATGTTCAGGTCTTCGACATACCAGTTACCAGGTGTATTTGCTCCATAGGCCGCACCACCGCTCCTTCCGGCAAAAAATATCGTGTGACAGGTTCCCCAACATCCTACGTGCCGGAATACGTTCATCTTTTCCTGGTCCTGGCATCCCGCGATACAGATCTTCATATTCGTAAATTGGATCTTTTCAGCCCTGACCAATTCTGCATTCTGAGTACTGCCATTGGGAGAGGTGATAAATCCGATGACAAAGCCGTCGATATGTATATCTTCCAACGTGACGCCT
>DASZVM010000929.1:0-4933 GCA_035547295.1 Puia sp.
GTCTTTCGGTAAGCTTCACTACTCCATGCAGACCGTCATAGGCGAGATTGATCAGCCGGAAGATGTCCGCAGCATAAGGCAGTATCTCCCTGGCCTTGCGCAACTGTATCACCCGGAGTCCCAGTCTTTCGAAAGAGAGCGCGGCGGACCTTTCGACCTTTTCGGGAACGCGTTCAGGCACCTGTATCCTGTATTCTATCCAATCCACTTCTTTCTCATACCCTAAGCGCTGCATGTACAACGGATAATAAGGATAGTTATAGATCGTGGCAAGCGTCCCCAACTGATCGAACCCATCTATCAACATGCCCTCGTTGTCGAGGTCGGTGAAACCCATCGGGCCGTGTATGGCATCCATTCCTTTATCCTGGCCCCAGGCTTCTACCCGGGACAGCAAAGCAGCAGCCACCTCTTCATCCTCTTCAAAATCCAGCCAGCCAAACCGGATGTACCTTTTATCCCATTTGTCGATATAGGCATGGTTGATGATACCGGCGATCCTGCCGGCCACTCTGCCTCCTTTAAAAGCAAGCCAATACCTCGCTTCACAGTAGTCAAAAGCGGGATTCCTGTCTATACTCAAAGTGTTCTTTTCATCCAGCCTCAGGGGAGGTACATAATAGGCATTCCCGTTATATAATTTATAAGGGAAGTCGATAAATGCCTTTAACTCCCTTCTTGTCTTTACTTCTTTTATCTGTATATCCATCTGTTACACATGCATTAAATAATATCCAATTTTTTAGAGATCCTATAGATCTTTTCTACGGCCTCTTCTATCTGCAGGCGGGTATGGGTGGCCATCAGGCTGAGCCTGATGAGGGAAGACTCTTTTGCGACAGCGGGTGAAGTGATGGGATTGACGAATACGCCTTCTTCCAGCAGCAGCCTTGCCAGTCTAAAAGTTTTGATGTCATCCCGGACGTAGATCGGTATAATAGGCGTGCAGGAGCCCCCTGTGTCGAAACCGGCCCTTTTCAGCTCATAAAGAGCAAATTTTGTATTGGACCACAGCTGCCGGATACGTTCCGGCTCTTCTGCTACGAGCTTCAGGGCTACCCTGGCGCTTGCTACCGCTGCGGGGGACATGCTGGCGCTGAAGATCAGGCTCCGTGCATGATGTTTCAGAAAATTAATCGTAGCGCTGTCTGCCGCAATGAACCCTCCGACAGAGGCAAGGGATTTGCTGAACGTGCCCATTATAAGCTCCGTCTGCCGGGTCAGGTTGAAATGCGAGGCGGTGCCCTGTCCGCCCGTACCCAGCACCCCAAGGCCGTGAGCGTCATCCACCATTACGCTGGCATTGTATTGTTCCGCCAGCCGGGTTATCGCGGGTAGGTCGGCAATATCGCCTTCCATGCTGAACACGCCATCCACTACGACGATCTTTAAACCGTTGTCCCCGCTGTTCAGCAGCGCTCTTTCCAGGGATGCCATGTCGTTATGACGATATTTGAAGGTCTTTCCAAAGGAAAGCCGGGCGCCTTCAATAATAGAGGCATGATCGAGCTCATCCAGCAAAAGGTGATCGCTTCGTCCCGCCAAGGCAGGTATAACGCCCATGTTCACCTGAAAACCTGTGGTAAACACGAGAGCAGCCTCTTTCCCCGTAAATGCGGCCAGCTCTTCCTCCAGCCTGACATGAATATCCAGTGTTAGGCCATATTGAAGAATTGAATTCAGCACAAAACTATTTTCCCGGCAGCTAAGCTGACAGATTACCGTTGGATTAAAGTTGAATAAAGTATTTTTTCGTAGTTTTTTTCGCCGGCCGGCAAACGGATGACCAGGATCAGGCTATATCCTGCCGGCGGTCATAAAAATATCGGACAGGTTGAGGATCTTGCATAAAACGCGAGCGATATGACCAAGCCCAGCCCTCATTGCGCCACCTGCATGATCAGGGGCCTGTCTTTGCTAAAAAACTGTTCTGCCGGCGTACTGGATGAAATATCAAAAAAAAAGACAAGCCAGTCTTTTAAAATGGGGGCCAGCCTGGTGAAGAAGGACAGCGTGGACAGCGGCATCTATTGTATCCGGTCCGGCGTGGTAAAAGCAGAGGTCCAGAACAAGAAAAACGGGACCCTTATACTGCGGTTGGAGGGAAAAGGGACGATCGTCGGCTACAGGACCGCCGGAGCGATGGCCAGGCAACCGCTGGCCATTACGGCAGTGGAGGAAGTACAGGCATGCTATCTGAGCGCGGAAGGATTCCGTTCGATCCTGTCCGATAGCCCCGAGCTGAGGAACGAGATCAATAAGGCGTTGCTATCCGAGATCCGCAGCATCGAGCAAAAGGCCCTATCACTGGCAACCAATACTGTCAGGGAAAGGATTGCAGAAGCTTTGTTACATATTGCCCAGGTATATCAATATAAGGAGAGGGGTCGCAGCGTACATACACACCTGGACAGGCAGGATATAGCAGACATGGCAGGAACTACGCGGGAGCAGGTGTCCAAAGTGCTGGCTGAATTCCGGCGATCGGGCCTGATCAAATTCAGGGCGAAACACCTGAAATATTTTGACCTGGCCGGTTTGAGAAAGGTGGCGATGCTATCAAATGACAATTTAGTGTAATAATTGGAAAAACGGCTGAAATAAGAAGGATACGGCAATCCTGATCTTTGTTCGATCAATATGCGTTATGAGCAGGAACTTTCAGTACAGGATCGCTATCCTTACCTTCTTTTTTATAAACGGTTTTTTGTATGCCAACTGCACCGGCCGCCTCCCTGAGCTGAAGGATTATTTTGGCGTATCCAACAGCATCCTGGGGACCATGCTTTTTACCACGGCCATCGGGGCGCTGGTGGCCATGCCCCTCACGGGCTGGCTGACGACCCGGTACAACAGCGGAAAGCTCACTATTTATGCGGGGTTCTTATTTTGCTGTATCGTACCTTTTATCCCTTACAGCCAGCATATCTGGATAGGCCGGATAAGCTTCTTTATGACCGGCTTTTTTTCCGGCGCCATGGATATCACGATGAACGGGCAGGCTGTATTCGTGGAAAGGAAATACAAAAAGACGATCATGTCCTCCTTTCATGCGGCTTACAGCATCGGTATGGCCCTGGGCGCCGGGTCGGGTTCCTTGTTTGCCAATTATCACTATCCTTTGCGCTATCATCTCCTGTATGTCGCGGCAGGCAGCATTATCGCCCTGGCGATCGTATCGCCTGTGATCCTGCAGCAGCAAGCCGGCAATACGGTGATTGCCGCGGAAAAAGGCGGTAAAAAGCGGATCCCTCTTTTGATCTGGCTTATCGCCATCATAGGTTTTTGCGGAATGACGGGCGAGGGTTCCATGGTGGATTGGTCCGCCATTTATATGCATACGGTGGTGGGTGAAACAAAAGCATTCAGCGCCCTTGCGGTGGGTTCGTTTGCAACGGCCATGACCATCGGCCGTCTGTTCGGGGACAGGTTGATCGATGGGATAGGGAAACAGACGATATTGTTTTGCAGCTGTTTTGCGGCCATCATAGGTCTGGCCATTGCCCTGCTGATCGTATCCGCGCCAGCTGTACTGCTGGGGCTCTTCCTGGTGGGGATCGGTCTTTCAAATGTAGTCCCCCTCACCTATTCCACGGCAGGTAATATAAAAGGCATCGAGCCTGCCGCAGGTATTGCCATCGCAAGCACCATCGGCTATAGTGGTTTTTTTGTCAGCCCGCCTGCCATCGGCTATCTGGCGGACGGTTTTGGATTGAGGGTGGGGTTATGTTTTACGCTGGCGCTGTTCCTCCTCATGCTGGCAATGATCGTATATATCACAGGGAAAGGACATATAATGAGCGCCCGGCCAAATGGATAATGCGGCGCTGCCACAAAACAAATTGTTAAAATCAATCGAACTCATAGGGCAAAAGGTCTTACCTCGGGTACATTGAATATTTTTGGGACGATGAAAAAATAATTACCCCGTCCCTGACATGGAAAAAATAGCGATAGGCCTTTTCCTTCTTCTTCTGCTGCATGGCAATACCAGCGGGCAATCCATTATTTTCAACGATCCTAAAGATCTGTATGAGATAGTGGATGGAACCTGCACTTATAAAAAGCTAAACCAGTCTGATATATCACGGCCACCCGCCTACCCGTTCAGCATAGCGAGGTTCAAGGATACGATCTATATACTGATGGGCAATAATGATGTTTATCGAACTACCATCGCAGCGCCGGATAATCTTGTCCGTATCGGCAAGATCCCGATGCTTTCCGCCGCCGTCAGCTTTTGCTCCGACAAACACGGTACGCTATACGGAATAGCAGACCTGGACCTCTATCGCTTCGATCCCCACACCGGTGCATTTGATTTCCTGGGTAACGTCCCCCAGGCGCCAGGAGGGGACATGGTATTTTACAAGGATACGTTGATGTATGTATCTGAATCAGGTGTCATTGCCGTGGATATGAAGAATCCCTCTGCGTCACAGATGATCATACCCATACCCGGCTATTATCTCGTGGGAATGGTGTCCCTTCCCGTGGACTGTAACCGCAATAAATTCTATGGTCTTGGAACGGCTGCGGGTAAAACCTATCCCGATCTTGTCGAGATCGATCCCGAGACCAGGACTGTCATAGGTCCGGTGTGCAATATCCCCTATTACGTACTGGATGCCGCCAGCCAGGTGGAGGATGGCACGACCCTGGGTGTCACCGTCGATTCCATTGATATGCAGTCACCTTGCGGAACCGTTGCCACGGGTGGAGTACACATTTTCGCCTATACAGCCGCCAACGGCGATCTCACCTATACGGTGGATGGCACGATGACCAATACAACGGGTGTTTTTGACAACCTTCCCCCCGGCTCTCACGCGGTGCATATTACCAACGCAACCAATTGTTTCAAGGACACTTCCTTCACCATCACACAAGGAATTTCCGCCGTCCTTGGCCTTGGTCCCCGAAACCCAACGGA
>DASZVM010000930.1:0-5336 GCA_035547295.1 Puia sp.
AAGTTCATCGAGCTGGATGCGGAGAGGGGGACTATCTATAGCGAGGACAGCAGCATGCTAAGCACCTCCATCCCTACTTTCAATATCTATATCGACTTTGGCGCGGACGGTCTCCGGGAAAAGAACGGCCGGCGGTTTACGGAGAACCTGGATTCGCTGTCCCTCTGTCTCGCGGGCCTCTTTGGAGATCAGTCGGCACAGGCATATAAAAAGGACCTGCAGCATGGCTATCGCGCCATGGACCGCTACTACCTGCTGCACGGGGGGCTGAGCTTCGACCAGTATAAAAAGCTAAGGAATTTTCCCCTGGTCCGCCAGGGAAGGAATAAAAGCGGCTTTATAGCGGAAGTAAATAACAAAAGATTGAATCCGTTCGGCTTGCTGGCCAATCGTACCATTGGCCTTGCAAGAGCGAATGCCCAGAACGTAGGACTGGAGCGTACCTATGATACATTGCTGAAAGGCCAGGTGGGCAAACGGCTCGTCCGTTATATCGCGGGAGGGACATACGTGCCTGTGGAAGGCTATGAAATAGAGTCGGAGAACGGCAAGGACATCGTCACCACCCTGGACGTGAACATCCAGGATATTGCGGAGAACGCGCTCCTGCGGGGGTTGACGGAGAACGGGGCGGAATACGGCACCTGCATCGTCATGGAAGTGGCCACCGGTAAGATCAAGGCCATCGCCAACCTGGGCCGTCAGTCCGATGGCACATATTGGGAGGACCTCAACTATGCCATCCGCGCCACGGAACCAGGCTCTACCTTCAAGCTGGCTACGATGCTGACCCTTCTGGAAGACCATAAGGTAAGGCTCACGGATAACATCAACCTGGAAGGAGGCGTATGGAAGGTAGCCCGCCGTACGGTCTATGATTCCGAGCCGCACGAGAACAAGGTCTTTACGGTAAAACAGGCTTTTGAGATCAGCTCCAACGTGGGCATGGCCAAACTGGCCTGGGAGAATTATGCGGGTAATCCCAATGCATTCGTAGAACATCTGAAAAAACTCCGTTTCAATCACCCCACCGGCATCGACCTGGTGGGCGAGGGGAACCCCATTGTCAAGACGCCGAAGTCGCACACCTGGAGCGCCACGACGCTGCCCTGGATGGCCTTTGGCTATGAAGTCCTGGTAAGCCCGCTGCAGACGCTTAACCTGTACAATGCGGTAGCCAACGACGGCAGGATGATGAAACCCTACCTTGTCAGCGCGGTCCAGGAGTCGGGCATCACGGTGAAGGAGAATGCCCCCGAGACAATGATAGAAAAGATATGCAGCGATGAGACGCTTGCAAAGCTGAAGGAATGTCTGAACGGCGTCGTCATCGAGGGCACGGCAAAAGATCTTTTCAAAGGCGCTTTTTATAAGGTAGCCGGCAAGACGGGCACGGCCCTGGTGGCCAACGGCAGCCGTGGCTATGCAGACCATATTTATCAGTCCTCGTTTGCGGGCTATTTCCCTGCCGATCACCCGATGTATTCCTGCATCGTAGTGATAAAGAACAAACCCTTTGCAAAAAAATATTATGGTGCAGCCGTTGTGGGACCGGTTTTTAAAGAATTGGCCGATAAGCTGATGAGCTCGGAAGCCGACCCAATGGGAACTCCTGACACCCCTGTGACCAGGGACAGCGCGCAATTCCTTTATGCAGGCGCAACCCGGGATATGCAGCGTGTGACGCACGCTCTTGGTGTATCATACGTCGACTCGGCAGGTAATAATGAGTGGAGCCGTCTCTATGCGGCCAACCTGCAGCCGGTGATGAACGGCGAAGCCGTCTCGCGGCAAACCATGCCCGACGTAAAAGGCATGGGGCTGAAGGACGCATTGTACCTGCTGGAAAGCATGGACCTGAAAGTAGCGGCAAGAGGCAGGGGCAAGGTAAGGACACAAAGCATTCCGCCGGGGGCGGCGCTAAAGAAAAACGAACCGGTATCGATACAACTAAATTAATCGTGAGCATAGAAGAAAATGGCAGGTCTGCAGGACATATTATATAAGGTAAGCATCCGCTCGGTGCATGGTAGCCTGAACCGGGAGATACAGGACGTACAGACGGACTCCAGACGTGCCGGACCAGGCACCCTATTCATTGCGCAGAAAGGCGTTCATACGGATAGCCACCGGTTCATTCCCCAGGTGATCGCCGCAGGGGCCATCGTGGTGGTCTGTGAGGACCTGCCCGCACCGCTGGCTGACAACGTCACCTATATACAGGTGGAGAACAGCGCTGCTGCCGCGGGGTACATCGCTCATAATTTTTATGGCCAGGCTTCCGAAAAGCTGAAACTGGTGGGCGTCACCGGCACCAATGGCAAGACCACTATCGCCACCCTGCTGTATAAGCTTTTCACGGCCCTGGGCTACAAGTGCGGTTTGCTGAGCACGGTGCAGAACCATGTGGGTGACAGAGTGGTGGAAGCTACCCACACGACGCCTGATACCCTGCAGCTCAACCGGCTGCTGAAAGAGATGGTGGATGAAGGGTGTACCCATGCCTTTATGGAGACCAGCAGCCATGCCATCCATCAACAAAGGATCGCGGGTCTTTATTACGCCGGGGGACTCTTCAGCAATATCACGCATGATCACCTGGATTATCATAAAACATTCGACGAGTATATCCGGGTAAAGAAGTCCTTTTTCGACTCCCTGTCTTCCGACAGCTTTGCAATCTCCAATGCGGATGACAAACGAGGGGCCGTCATGCTGCAGAACACGAATGCGAGGAAATATTTCTATAGCCTGAAGACCCTGGCGGAATTCAAAGGAAAGATCCTTGAGAACAACCTTACGGGTCTTGTCATGACGATCAATGATCAGGAAGTCCACTTCCGGCTTATCGGGGAGTTCAACGCCTACAATCTCCTGGCCGTCTATGGCGCTGCCATTTGCCTGGGAGAGAATAAGAGCGAGGTGCTGCGCACGCTCAGCACGCTTACGGGGGCGGAAGGAAGGTTCGATTACACGGTATCGGCCAGGGAGAGGATCATCGGTATCGTGGATTATGCCCATACCCCGGATGCGCTGATCAATGTGCTGACCACCATACAGAAACTGAGAAAGGGACATGAGCAGATCATTACGGTGGTGGGTTGCGGCGGCGACCGTGACAAGACCAAGAGACCCCTGATGGCGGCGGCGGCCTGTGAATACAGCGACAAAGCCATCTTTACTTCGGATAACCCCAGGAGTGAAGACCCTGAGCAGATACTGGCAGACATGGAAGCGGGACTCAATACGGCGGCAAAAAGGAAGTATAGCAAGATCACCGACAGGAAAGAGGCGATCCGTATGGCTATCAACCTGGCGAGACCGGAGGACATCGTCCTCATCGCCGGCAAGGGCCATGAAAAATACCAGGAGATAAAAGGGGTGAAATATCCCTTTGACGATAAACAAATTTTGCTTGAGATGTTCGGGCTGCTGGAAAAATAGATCCGGCGAAGGACTAATTATAAGATAGATCAACATGCTGTATCATTTGTTCGAATGGCTAAAGAATTCCGGTATCAAGCTGCCGGGGAGCGCCCTGTTCCAGTTCATTACGTTCAGGGTGTTACTGGCCGTCCTGTTCTCTCTGATCATCAGCATGATCTTTGGCAAACGCCTGATCAATTACCTGCTGAAGATGCAGGTGGGCGAGACGGTGCGTGACCTGGGGCTGGAAGGACAGCAGAAAAAGGCGGGCACGCCTACCATGGGCGGGTTTATCATCATCCTGGCCATCCTGGTACCTACCCTGCTGCTGGCTGACCTGAACAAGGCTTATATACGCCTGATGCTTTTCAGCACTGTCTGGCTGGGTCTGATAGGTTTTATAGACGACTATTTAAAGCTCAGGGCCAAACGGATTGCCAAAGAGCAGGGTATCCCTTATAAGAAAGGTGATAAGGATGGGCTCGCGGGATGGTTCAAGGTCCTCGGACAGGTGGTGCTGGGTATCGTAGTTGGAGCTACACTCTATTTCAACACCAATACGACGGTGTACCGGGAATATGTGGGACAGACCCTTCCGGCGGATACGGCAGGCTGGAAAACAGTACAGCTTGGAAAAGAGAAGAAGGTATTTGTACCCGCCAAGGAGCCTATCACCACAATCCCGTTTGTAAAGAACCATGAGTTCAATTATTCGAAGCTGCTGCCGCAGGCGGTGAGAGGGCTGACCTGGATACTCTATATCGTCATCGTCATCTTTATTGTGACGGCTGTATCCAATGGAGCCAATCTTACGGATGGATTGGATGGGCTGGCGACGGGGGTCAGCGCCATCATCGGCATCTGTCTGGGCGTTTTTGCCTATGCCAGCGGTAACATCCGGTTTGCCGAGTACCTGAACATCATGTATATACCCAACCTGGGCGAGCTGTCCATCTTTATCGGGGCCCTCATCGGCGCCTGTATCGGGTTCCTCTGGTACAATGCTTTCCCGGCACAGGTATTCATGGGTGACACAGGCAGCCTGACGTTGGGAGGCATCATCGCCGCGCTGGCCATCATCGTAAGAAAAGAATGGCTGATACCGATATTCTGCGCTGTTTTCCTGGTGGAAGTCCTCAGCGTGAGCATACAGGTGACTTACTTCAAATACACAAAGAAGAAATACGGAGAGGGGAGAAGGGTTTTTTTAATGAGCCCGCTGCATCATCATTATCAGAAACTGGGCTATCATGAAAGCAAGATCGTAACAAGATTTTGGATCGTGACCATATTGTGCGTGGCCTTTGCCATAGCTACGTTGAAGATCAGGTAACTGAGTATGAAAAACCGACCCGTAAAGACCATCACAGGATGGTGCTGTTGCTGACTTTATGAGAACGAAAGAAATTGTGGTGCAGTAAACATCCATACTTATGAAGAACCCCATAATCCGTCCGTAGACGGAGCAGGCCGGAGTAATTACGGGCAAAGGAGAAGCGATGCAACAACGTTTAGTCATACTGGGTGGTGGTGAGAGTGGTGTCGGAGCGGCTGTGCTGGCGGCAAAGGAGGGCTATGATGTATTCCTCTCCGACGGAGGCGCCCTGAAGGACGGCTACCGGCAGGACCTGCAGCAGCGGGGTATCGCTTTCGAGGAAGGCGGACATACGGAGGAGAAGATCCTGAATGCGGACGAGGTCATGAAGAGCCCGGGGATACCTGAGAAAAATGAGCTGGTAAAAAAGATAAGGGCTAAAGGGATACCGGTGATCAGCGAGATCGAGCTGGCTTATCGCCACAAGGGAAACAGCAGGATCATTGGTATAACAGGCAGCAATGGAAAGACTACCACTACTGCCATGACCTGGCACATCTGCCGTCACGGAGGACTGGATTGCGCCCTGGTGGGC
>DASZVM010000931.1:0-8600 GCA_035547295.1 Puia sp.
CCATACCACCGAGGTGGAGACGCACCTGGAAGAATCGGATGAGGAGGTGCTGGCTTTTACCGTGGCCCAGCTGAGGGAAACCTTTAACAGCCAGGCCCGGGAGATCATCCTTCCATTCTCCATAGAATATCCCGAAGAAGGGATTGTACTAACGGTCCCAAAAGGCGGCGATAAGAAAAAATTATTGGACCTCTCGGAAAAAAATGTGGGCTATTTCCGCGAAGAGCTGCGCAAAAGGAAGATACTCCAGCTGGAAGGGAAGACGTTGGACGAGCGGAAGAAAGTCCTTTACCAGCTGATGGAAGACCTTCAGCTTTCAGAGCTGCCCGTACATATCGAATGTTTTGATAACTCCAACTTCCAGGGAAGCTATCCCGTGTCGGCCATGGTCTGTTTCAGGGATGGAGTGGAAAGCAAAAAAGATTATCGCCATTTCAATGTAAAGACCGTCCAGGGCATCAACGACTTTGCAACGATGAAAGAGGTGGTGTACCGGCGCTACCGGCGATTGCTGGACGAACAGCAATCCCTCCCTCAGCTGGTGATCATCGACGGCGGCAAGGGACAGCTGGGAGCAGCCATGGAAAGCATTACAGAGCTGGAGCTTACAGGGATGATGACCGTCGTGGGTCTGGCAAAAAACGAAGAAGAGATCTTTTTCCCCGGCGATACCGAGTCGATCAAGCTGCCTTATAACAGCGATAGCCTGAAGCTTATCCGGCGTATACGGGATGAGGTCCATCGTTTTGGGATCACATTCCACAGGCAGAAAAGAAGCAAAGGCACTTTCACCAACGAATTAGAACAGATACAGGGCATCGGCAGAAGAACGGCCGATCTGCTGTTAAAGGAATTCAGGTCGGTAAACAAGATCAAACAACTGACGGAAGAGGAGATCGCCGCCGTCATCGGCAGCGTAAAAGCAAAGCTTGTAATGGCACATTTTAATCCTGCAAGGGGCGAGAATAAGTAAAATCGCCCTTTTTTCTTGCGCAAATGCGCAGTAGGATATGCCCTAAAAAGAAAAGGGGCCCGGATAGACATCCAGCCCCGTTTTTAAAATCCAATATCCTATGAAAAACCAGTGTAAAAATAGTAAAACAATTCTATTTAACAATACCCGCTTTTGGGTATTTTGAGAAAAAAGATATCCACACTAACTAATTAATTTTTAATCATTTATTAAGGCGGCAACAGCCGGGGAAGAGGTGGATACCTGCAAAGGAAAAGGGTGTCGTATTTTTACGACACCCCTTAGTTATTTTAACCGAGCCGGCCTTGCGGACTACCCTTATTTTAATACGACCAGAGATCCTGTTCGTAATTAAATATCTTTTCTTTGATATTCTCTCCTTCCAGCAATTGGAGTATTGGGTCCCTGATGTAGCCGGCAATGAACTGGTCGCCGGGGTTATCCACCGTGGACTTGATGATACGGCTGGAGAACATGCGGCTTTCAAACAGCTCTTCCCAACTCATACGGGCGCCAAAGTTCTTACCGTTGTAGGCCTCATACTTGGCGAGGATGGGGCGGATCTCGGGGTAATATACCCAGAAGATAGGAAGTACGGCACGGAAGCTGCCGTCCGGGTTAAGGATGGTCTTCTCCGGTGCGATACCCAGGATACGAACGTGAAGACGGGAGGATTCCTTATCGAATACCCATTCTTCCTTGATCTGGTAGCGTTCTACGGCATCCGGGTTGAACTCCTCGCTGATGGTGGTATCTTTCATAAGACCTTTGGAACCATCCGGGTCATTCGCCGCATCGGGGATCTGGATGCTGTGAGGCGTACCTACCAGGTTGTTGGCTATCTGCTGGAAGGTCATGGGCGTGGTGAACCGGTCGTCGACGTTGGCGTCGAAGGCCGTGATCTGACCCGCTTTGATCCCGTTGAGCAGAATATAAATGAAGCGTTGGTTACCGTTGTCTTCAGTCGCCTTGTAGACGAAGGGAAGGTTCATTTTCTCATGAACGTCTATTTCCCTCCATACCCTCTGACGGTATACGGCGTCATCCTCGCGGATGTTCTCGTATGCAAGGGGCGTACGGTCTTTTACCAGATTGCGTTCGATAATGGCGTCGTTACGCAGGGATTTGCGGGGAGTATCCAGCTTGATATCCGCCATCGGAGGAGGAGGAGCCGGTTTTACCGTGTCCTTTACGGGTGCGACGGCAGCGTTGTTACCGCCCTGGTTCTTTGTCGTAGCGGTCTTTTTGGCCGGAGCCCTCTTCTTCGTGGTGCGCTTCTTTGTCTGCGCATCAGCAGCACCGGTCATCAGGGATAGCACCAACGCCACTAAGCATAATCTGATAAAATGCTTTTTCATTATTCTCTGTTTTTATACAACCTGCCCGCAGAGCGGGCAGGTCTTTGGAAGTTCTCTATTTCAAATTAAATACCATTGGAGGCAGCTCTCTTCTTCTTCCATCCTTCCCCATAACCGTGACCGCATCAAAGAAGATGTTGGTACCCGGAGAAGCCCTCTGTACGATAGAGGCTGCTTGTCCGTTCCAGCGGGGGCCTTCGTTGGTTGCTTCCTGGTACTGGGGGATATTTCCGCCGATGGCTGCCAGCTTATAGCTTACAACCTTGAAGGAGGACTGGAATTCCGAACCTTCCAGCTTGGCCAGGAGCCCGCCGATGGCTTTGAATTCGGCAGCGGAAATAGCACCGCCTTTCTTGGCGCCTACGAACCCGGTGGGATCCGGCAGGTATTTCACCCGCATGGGGAATTCGGTGACCTTACCGTCGGCAGTGACAATGATCTTGCCT
Organism: Puia sp.; assembly: GCA_035547295.1. Taxonomy (GTDB): domain Bacteria; phylum Bacteroidota; class Bacteroidia; order Chitinophagales; family Chitinophagaceae; genus Puia. The sequence continues at coordinate 2,778 of DASZVM010000931.1, forward strand.
TCGCCGGGGGTAGAGGGAACCACATTATAGCTGTCGCCTTCCGTATGAGCGATCTCACCATTGGTGAACCTCACGGAAACCTTTTCACGGCCTACGCTACCGCCGGAGATCTTCACGGGGTTGTCTTCCTTGATGTACAGCACGTTCATCTTCTCCAGGAAGACGGAGGCGCCGGAAGGCTGACCCACGGTGTATTTCACCGCTTTGTCGATCACGCCGGTAGTACCGTCGGGTTTCGAATATTCGATCTTTACGTTGAGGGTGCCTGTAGAGCTGACCTTTGTCTTATAGTCGGCGATACCGTCCGCGTTCAGCGGCTGCAAAGCGCCGTTGATATATACTTTTGGCTGGGCAGCGGCGCTGTAAGCACCGACACCTGCCGTAACTTCCAGCTCGTCACCCGGCATCAGGTAGGTGGCGTTGGTACCAACCAGGGGCTGGAACCTGTCGAACACCAGCTTCACCTCGCCGATCCGCTTGTGCAGATAGTCGATGACATGAGCCTCGGAGTTCTTGATATCGCTCTGGAACTTGCTGAGGATCGTAAGGGCCGCGATCGTCGGCGTCATGTGGAAATAGTTGATGGTCCAGTCCTTGGGGATATTGCCGGTGGGCGCATTACCCGATTCGGACTTGGGAATGCTCAGGTCCAGCGGAAGCTCTTTCTCGAACAGGGCTTTTTGCTGACGGAGCTCATCTTTCAGCTTATCATCCTGCAGCTCCGGATACTGGGAGGGATCCAGCAGGGCCAGCAGGTTGGTCTTGAAATCATTAAGACTTTTGTAAAGTTTGGGGCCTTCTCCCTTGGTATCGAAGATACGGGTGGCCGCATCCAGGTTGCCCTCTGTGAATTCCTTTTTCCCGTCTTTCATCTGGGGGCTGGATTCATTGATGAGCTGTTCTTTCAGACCTTCGATATAGGTAGTGAGGTCCTTGGAGAGCTTCTGCGCTGCAAAAGCCTTGGGAGCCCACATTTTGGCCTTTTCGGCTGTCTGGGGGTCATTCAGTTTCGCCTCGAATGATTTGTAGGTGAGGTCGTTCTTCTGCTGGACCACCCCATTGGATTTTTCTATACTTGTATTCACGGTCTTGAAGGCGTTCAACACTTCCACCGATACATTCAGTGCCAGCAGGGCTGTAAGCACCAAATACATCATATTGATCATCTTCTGCCGTGGTTCTTTTGGTAACGACATGGGTCAGTAAATTATTTTTTTTCCAAATAGTAGTTTTTCATAATGGTGCTCCGGACAAAACGGGCTGGTAGATATCATGGTATCAGGACTGGCGGCCTTGCATTGCGCTCAGCATATTGCCATAAACATGGTTCAAGTTACCCAGGTTCTTAGCGAGCAGGGCAATTTGTTCCTGTGTCTTCTTAGCGTCGGATACGCTGCCTTGCATGGTCTCGGAAGCCTTCACCAGGTTGCCATAGAAGCTGTTCATAGCTTTCAGGTGGTTGTTGGTGTCCTGCAGTTCCAGCTCATAGATGGCGTTCAGGCTGCCCAGGTTCTTGGTCAGCACCTGCACCTGCGTATGGAATTGCTTCGTGCCTTCGGCAGCAGCGTTGAAGCTGGAAATGGTATTGGTAGCATTCTGATAAGCGCCTTTCATGCTATCCAGGGCCACGGCAGCTTCTTTTGTCTTATTGGCATAGTCAGTCGTTGCAGCCAGGGCGCCGGATACGTCGCTGATCTTTTCTACGGTAGTACCGAATTTCTTGAACCCTTCGCTCAGGCGATTGAGGTTTGCCGGAGTGATGTCGGCTTCATGCAGCATCTTGTCCATCTTGTCCAGGGCAGGATTACCGCTGGTGCCGCCGGCCAGTTTGGGCAGCGCTTCCACCAGGGCATGCATTTCACCTCCGGGAGGGGGTAAGAAGGCATACACCAGGAATATCAGGGCCTCGGTCAGCAGACCTGCGGTCAGAAAGAAGTCGGCCAGCTTCGTATGCAGGATCTTTTGAAGGGCCCCGAAGATTACGACGGCCGCACCTACGCACACTATAATGTTTATCAGTCTTTCGGTAGATTTTGATACACCAGCGCTCATAGTTTAAATTTTTAAGTTTGAAAAAGGGGATTTTAAAAGGGTTATGGAAAAAGAGTTCCTGTTGATTTTTTAGGTTCTCAAAATCAAAACGAATTTCTTTTGAAAAAATTGCCGTTCTACCTGCGGTTGTTGGTCATTGTAGGCGGCAGATCGATCACACACCGGAACCCGATGTACGACTTGGCAGTATCCTGGTACTCATAAGTACGGGTACTGGTCTGCAGGAAATAACCTACGTCCTTCCAGCTGCCGCCACGTATTACCTTACGCTTCATACGGGGAGGGTCGGAATCCTTTGCATTCCAACGGATATCGGGGTTCATGTCGTGCTGGAAGTTGTAAGAACCTTCATAATAGAAAGAAGAGGTCCATTCGGCAACGTTGCCCGCCATACAATACAGGCCAAAATCGTTAGGCCAGTAAGCATCGGCACGTACCGTGTAGAATCCCCCGTCTTCCGGGTAGTTACCACGGCCAGGTTTGAAGTTCGCCAGTAAGCAGCCTTTTTTATTTCTCAGGTAATAGTTACCCCAGGGGAACATCGATTGCGAGCGGCCGCCGCGGGATGCATACTCCCACTCAGACTCCGTCGGCAGACGGAAATCCGACTCGGTAGCCAGGTGCTTCTTTTCCAGGAACGAATTCAGGTAATGGGTCCGCCATTCGCAGAACACCGTAGCCTGGTTCCAGTTCACGCCTACCACGGGATAATTTCCAAAAGCAGGGTGCGAATAGTATCTCTTGGTCATCGGCTCGTTATAGGAATAGCTGAAGTCACGGATCCAGACCAGCGTATCAGGATAGATCGCCACATCCTTCTTGACAATGAACTGTCCGCGCATCTTGCCTTCATTTTGCTTCTGAGCGGCCATCTTCAGGTCAAAGGTCTCTGAATGGTACTTAAGCTTGGAAGGGTCGATCTCCTTTTTACCATAGAGCCGGTTGTCCGGAACGACGATCATCTGGTCGATCTTCTCGATCGTAGCCTTGTCTCCCCATTTGATGGTGGAAGCCTTTTTCCAGTCTATCTGGAAATGGCCATCGACATCCTTGCCATACTGCATCAGGGTAGCCGCGATAGAATCACGCACCCAATTGGTGAACTGACGGTACTCGTTGTTCGTGATCTCCGTGGCATCCATCCAGAAACCATTGATGGAGGTCTGTCTGTTCCTTGCAGTATAAGCGTAATTGATGTCTTCATCACTGGGCCCCATATGGAAGGTTCCGGGCGGGATATACACCATCCCGGGGGGCTTGGAGAGATTGTAGGCACTTGCAGGAGATACTCCATGCAACTGCCCGTCATCGGGGAGTCCTTTATGGGACTTGCCTATTTTTCCGCATGCGGCCATCAGCATAAGAGCGGACAGGGCCGTCAGAGTGGATAGGTTTTTCATTTTCATAATATTAAAGGGTATTGGGCAAAAAAAATCTTTTGACAACATCTCGCTACAAGTTTAAAATTAATTTTTCGAAAGTCAAAGCTTTCATCCGGATAAATGTCTTTTGCCGCTTACCATTATGAAACCCAATGGCTTAAGCAGATATTTCGCATTTCAAAGGACGGATAAAATCTGTCTTTCTTCGGTTCATTTATGCCTTCCAATTATCACCCAAGATCTTCGATTTCTAAGACGCTAATGATATTAACGCCGGGCATGTTGGACTTATTGTACGTTCAAGGGCTGAATTTATGCACATTTTCGAGGAGACGGATCAGTGCAGTCACTTCATTTACAGGGAGTTGACAAGTATAATTTTTACATAGGAATATCAGCGGAAAGTCCTCAACCCGTCTTTCCGATAATAAAGGGAACTGGGTGTTATTTACACTGGCAGATTGGAATACCCGGTAGGGGATGAACTGTCGTAAAAGCTCTTTCCGGGCATTTTCCGGCTGCCTGCCGGTGAGTACGATCTCCGGAATAATATACGTAAGGGCCTGGTACAGGGTTGCCCAAATCCCAAAGCTCCCGGGATAGAGGGTCACCGGCCTGCTCAGCGATGCCGCCATACGGACCGCCCGCTCGCCCCAATCCGTTTCATTAAATATTATGGACATATACGCCAGGTTGAAGGCCATCATGGAATTTCCCGAAGGTATCGCCCCGTCATAGATCTCCTTTTTCCGGACGATAAGATCCTGCTGATCCTGGTGGGAAAAAAAGAAAAAGCCCGTTGCCTCCTCGGAGAAATTCCGGAGCGTAAACTCCATAACTTCCTTAGCCTTAAGCAGATAATTCGTTTCTCCCGTAATCTCCTGGAGTTGGATCAACGCTGCCGTCAGTCCGGCATAATCATCCAGGAAAGCAGGGAATTTGGCCTGCCCGGCCTTATATGAATGATAAAAAAAATATAACCCGTTGCCTTTCAAATGCCCATAGATAAAATCCATGTTCCTTACAGCCCATTCCCTGTATCTTTCCTCCCCCAGCGCTCCATATGCCTTGCAGCAGGCAATATTCATCAGCGCATTCCAGCCCAGCAGGATCTTATCATCCAGCGCGGGCCTCACACGCCTTCCCCGGTGCTCCAGCAGACGAAGACGGGCCCTTTCCAGCCGGGGATCTTCCTCCAGAAGGGAGCCGGGCCGGGTGAGAATATTCTTTCCTTCCCAGTTACCTTCGGCCGTAACACCATAAAAGTCATTGAAAACCACGGCATCTTCTCCCAGCACAGCATCTATCTCCGCCTTATCCCATACGTAATAACGTCCCTCCTCTCCTTCGCTGTCCGCATCCAGGGCGGCATAAAATGCCCCTTCCCCGTTGGATAATTCCCTATGGATGAATTCCATCGTTTGCCGGATCGCCTCTCCATACACCTCCTTTCGGGTCAGCTGATAGGCCTCGCTGAGCACAATGACCAGCAACGCATTGTCATAAAGCATTTTCTCGAAATGGGGGACCAGCCATTTCTCATCCGTGGAATAGCGGGCAAAACCTCCTCCCAGTTGATCATATATACCGCCCCTTATCATCTTCTCCAGGCTGAGACAGGCCTGCTGCAAAGCGGCCTCCTCCTTTGTAAAGTAATAGTAATGCAGCAGGAACTGGATGGAAAAGGTCTGGGGGAACTTGGGCGCTCTTCCAAAACCTCCCTCCTGTCGATCGGCCATGCCCATCAGGCTCTCATAGACCTGGCGGAGCGTATCCCTGTTGAAGACCCCCGCGCCAGGCGTGCCTTCACCCACGCCAAAAGAGCCCGTCGCAGCCACATGGCTGGTGAGACTTTGAGCCTGCTGCTCTATCTCCGGCCTCTTCTCCCGGAAGGAATCCGTAATAGCCTTCAGGACATCCACCCATGAAGGCCTGTTATAGATGGCCCGGGGAGGGAAATAAGTACCCCCGTAAAAAGGTTTGGCCTCCGGTGTAAGGAATACATTCAATGGCCAGCCCCCGCTGCCTGTAATAGCCTGCACGGCCTCCATATAGATGTGGTCCAGATCCGGACGTTCTTCCCGGTCGATCTTGATATTAATAAAATGCTCGTTCATGAATGCAGCAGTCTCAGCATGTTCGAAACTCTCCCTTTCCATCACATGACACCAGTGACATGCAGCATAGCCGATACTTACCAGGATGGGCTTGTCCTCGGCCTTTGCTCTTTTTAAAGCCTCATCGCCCCAGGGATACCAATCCACCGGGTTATGGGCATGTTGCAATAAATAGGGGCTAGTCTCCTGAGAGAGTCTGTTCATACATTCGCTTGAAACTGCAAACTACAAGCTTCGAGCCAGAATACGTCCGTCAATTGAGGAAGATCTAC
>DASZVM010000932.1:0-8268 GCA_035547295.1 Puia sp.
TACGGCGCTTTCCGTATCATCATCAACAAGATCAGGGCATTGAACCCTGATGCAGCGATCATACTGATCACGCCCCTGCAACGCGGCGACTTTGTATATATCAACAATGCGAAGAACAATGCTTACGGGTCGTATAAGGAAAAGGCTGGTCAGACGCTGGAACAGGTGGTCAATGCCATCCGGGATATTGGGGAACGTGAGCATCTGAAAGTCGTCGATCTATACCACGATAGGAAGTTATCTATCCCTCATCTTGTACACTACAAACATCTTCATGATACCCTCACCGGGGGATACAGGAACTACCCCTATCCCGCTTACACTACCATCCCATTCACACCCGGCGTCGACGAATATCCCTACCCCGTTGGGGCCGGTGACATGACCTATGATGGGTTGCATCCTTCGGATAAAGGGAATGCGTATATTGCTAAAAAGCTGATAAAGGTGATGAAGAAGATGTGAAAAATTTTTATTGTTATTCCTTATGATAGATTACGGTCGACGCATCACATTTCAAAACCTCTAACGGGCTTTTCACCAACATGTCGATCAATGGAGCGGGACCTCCCAGCACTGTATAATGGAGATCGGTATCGGTGTGCAGTATCCATGACCTGTCCGGCGGAAAAAGCCAGCCGATGAAATATCTCCGGTCAAAATAATCTGGTATCTCGTCCAGACGGCCTTCCACTACTTCTTTAGGGTAGTCTTTCCAACCCATGCTGTTGGGCGCTATCAGATACAGCCGTACGGAGTCTTTACCGCCCGAATACCGCGTTAGTATATCCAGGACGACGGATAACATGGGCATCGGCAGGCGGCCTTCGGCTGGAAATAAAAGATTTTCAGGCCAGCCGATCTCTTTGAATTTATTGCTATATGCTTCGATCTCTGTCTGGTTATTAAATGTCACCCCATACCTCTCCCCCATCTCCTTCCAGCGGGTGGCTGAGCCTTCTCCCTTATCTCGACGTTGCACCAATTCGTCGGGAACCCACTCCTTTCCGTCTGCCATTAGTTTACGGGTCTGTGGATCGAAGTACCAATGGCTAGGTTTCTTCAGTTGTTCATTAGGGACGAGTGTGGCGGGCACGTCATGAAAAATAGTGAATGGATAAAAGATCTTGCAATAGCTGTCAAATTGGGCAGGAATGATATTCCCCATCACTACATTGCGGGTACTCGTCCCATAAGGAACGGTTTGCTCTTTTATCCAGTCGGCCTCTTGTATATTCAATTTTATCATAAAAGCGTAAACTTTATCTCCTGTGTTATGAATTTCTCCGGGGTAGGGCTTGCCTTGTCCAATAATTATATCGGTTAGTTCACCGGCAACCTCACCGTCAACACACACCCATCCCCCGGCTTGGACTGTATCTCCACCTTCCCTTTAAACAGCTCCGTCCGGCTGATGATATTCGTGATCCCCACTCCTTTTCTGTGGCGGGAAATATCAAAGCCCACCCCATTATCCACAACAGTCAGCACAATATCCGGCCCCTCGATAGAGAGCCGTATCATCACCTCCGTCGCCTTCGCATGTTTCATGATATTATTCAGCTGCTCCTGTATGATCCTGAACAAGGTCAGCTTCCTTTGCTCATCCACTTCCGACTCGATAATATTGTGAATATCCAGCTGTATATGGATCCCCTTTGCCACCTTCATATCATCCGTAATGTCCTCGATGGATTCCAGCAGTCCGATCTCCCGCAAACCCGGGGTGATCAGCGACTTGGATATTTTTCTTATCTCATTGATAGCACGGCTGATCAGCACAGTGCTGCGCTCCAGCAGCTCCTGCCGCATCTCCTCGTCCGTCATGGCCGTATTGACATAAAGGTTGCTGGCGCCCAATATCTGGTTGACATTATCATGCAGCTCCTTGCCGATCTCCGTCCTTTCCTTCTCCTGCGCAAGGATCACTGCCTCCGTGATCTGCCGCTGACGCAGCATCCGTTGCTCGTTCAGCTCATTCTCCAGCACGATCCTTTCCGTAACATCACCCGCCAGCACCAGGATAGCCGGCCGGCCCATATAATTGATATTATGCCAGGCCGCCTCCACATAGATAATATCGCCATTCTTACGTACGTGCTGCAGCAATCCCTTCTGCTGCACGACCCCGTTCTCCCGTATCTTATCCACCTCCTTGCGCAACGCCTTGATATCTCCGTTCAATCGTATATCCGCCAGTGTCATGTTCAGGAATTCAGCATTGGTGTATCCGTAATGATGTACAGCCGACTCGTTCGCCTCCAGGAACAGCAACGATCCGCCGTCAAACACCCACATGGGCATAGGATTATTATTGAAAAGCTCCCGGTAACGCAGTTCGCTCTCCTGCAGGCTCTCCATGTTACGTTTACGTTCAAGACTATAACGGATGGCCCTTGAAAGCAGCTTCTCATCGAAATCTCCTTTGATAAGGTAATCCTGTGCGCCCATGGCCAGTGCCTGCAAGGCAATGCTTGTATCGGAAAGACCCGTCAGCAGGATGACGGGCAGCCGCTGTGCCGGAAGGCCCAGACCTATGTATGACTCCAGCCCAAAACTATCCGGCAGGGAAAGGTCCAGGAATACCAGGTTGATCTTTTGCTCCTCCAATATCTGTTTGGCATCGGAAAGACGGCCCGCTTCAAAGATCTCTTCGATCAGGAGGTCTGTAGCCCGCAGGAATTCCTTTAAAAGAAAAATGTCCCCCGGGTTATCCTCTACCACCAGGATGCTGAGCGATGTGTTGATCCCCGACATTTAAGCCGATTTTGGAAGTTTTACAATGCTGATCCAGAAATCCTCGATAGTGCGTACCACATCCATGAAACGCTCAAGGTCTACGGGTTTTGTAATATAACAATTGGCATAATTGTCATAAGAGGTGAAGATATCCTTCTCCGATGAAGAGGTGGTGAGCATGATCACCGGGATCCGTTTTAATTCAGGGTCGCTCTTGATGATGCCAAGCACTTCCGTACCGTCCATCCTGGGAAGGTTGATGTCCAGCAGGATCAGGTCAGGCGACTCCTGCTCCATGAACGGCGGTTCCTTTTTGAGGAAGCGGAGGGCCTGCACCCCATCATAGGCCACAGATATACGATTGACGATCTTCGCTTCTGCCAGCGCCTCCTTGGTAAGAAGGACATCGCCTTCATTGTCGTCCACCAGGAGAATGTGAATCTCTTGCATTGAGGTAAGATTTATGGTTGTTTTATAATCGTAAAAAAGAACGAGCTGCCTTTTCCCGGCTCCGACTCTACCCAGATATTACCTCCATGCCTCTCCACGATCTTCTTGCAGATGGCCAGCCCGATGCCTGTGCCTGAATAATCGCTCTTGTTGTGCAATCGCTGAAAAATAATAAATATCTTATCAAAGAACATAGGATCGATGCCGATACCATTGTCCTGCACGCAATACTGGCATCCTCCGGGGATCACTTTTCCCCGTACCCGGATGACGGGAGGCTCCTCGCTGTGATATTTCAGGGCATTGCCCACCAGGTTCTGCATAAGCTGGACCAGCTGCACCCTGTCCCCGAAAGCGCCGGGCAAGGGCCCTATATCCACCTGTGCATGAGCCGCAATGATCTTTTCCCGGAAGATATCCCCCACCTCTTTCATCACTCCATCCATATCCACGGCGGCGAAGGAGGTCTTCCCCGAGCCTACCCGTGAGTACTCCAGCAGATCGAGTATCAGCGTCTTCATCCGCTCAGCCCCATCCACCGCATAATGGATATATTGCGTGGCCTTATCGTCCAGCTGACCCTGGTATTTTTTCTGCAGCAGCTGCAGAAAGCTGCTTACCATGCGCAAAGGCTCCTGGAGGTCATGGGAGGCGATGTAGGCAAAACGTTCCAGCTCCGCATTGGAGGCGGCCAGCTCCCGGGCCCTGTTTTGAAGATCCAGGTTCAGCTTTCCCGTCATCAGCTCGGACCTCTTACGCTCGGTAATATCATTGATGATGACCATGCGCGCTTTCCGCCGTTCGTATTCGACGGGAAGGGCAGTCAGCTCCACCTGGATGATCTCGCCATTTTTCTTCGTGTGTCTCCAGCCGCCGTCCGTGTATGTCCCCGGAGCATTCCGGACACCTTCCACATCCTCTATCAGCCGGGGGATATCTTCAGGCGGGCGGATATCCTTGATCGTCATATTCCTGAATTCTTCCTGGGTATAGCCATAGTGCCTGATCGCAGCCTCGTTGACCTCTAAAAATTGTAGCGTGTCCTGGTCATAGATCCATTTTGGCAAGGGGCTCTTGTAGAAGAGGGTCTTGTACTTTTCCTCCGAAGCCTGCAGGTCCGTGGTCTGGGTTCGCACCCTGTCCTCCAGCGCTTTGTTGAATTGATTCAGCTGTTCCTTCACTTCCCTCTCGCGGGCCAGATCGATGCGGATATTCTTTACTACGATATAGGTAAGGACAGCTACGGCGGCGATCAGCCCCCAAAGGACATACTGCAATTCCGATGTCCGGTGCTGGTTGGTCTGACGGCGCTCTTCCAGCAGCCGGCTTTGCTCTATCCGCAGCCTGTCCGCGATCAATGCGATCTGGTAGGAATAGCCGACAGATGAGCTGGCCGCGATAAGCCTGGAAGCTCCTGCAATATCATCCCCCCTGCTCATGGCGACAGCCTTGCCCAGCAAATCCTTGTTCCTGTCGATATAGTTGGTCAGCACGGTTATACGCCCCTGTTGGTCCGGGTTGTCCTGTGTCAGCTGCTTTAGTTCTGCCAGCCGCAGGTGCAGCCGGGAGGAGATGGTGTCCAGGGAGTCGAGAAAACTCTTTTCGCCCGTCAGGAGATAGTTCTTTACCCGCAGCTCATAGCGGATGTCCAGGTCCAGTACCTCCTGTACCCCGAAGAGTATTTGATTGGTGTGTTTGATGGAGGCGGCCGTATCCTGCACCCGCCGGGATTGCCAGATGGAAACAATCAGGATAGCGATCACACAGGCGATGGCAATGATAACGCCGGTGACTAAGGTCTTATCGATAGTTCCTTTTCCTTTCATAGTGGTTGTGCGACAGGTAGGCTCCGGATCGTCCTCGTCCGGTGAGGAAATATACGAAAAGTTCAGCTTCCAGCCATCCCCAACGAAGACATTGCCAGGAAAAAACCCCGGTCTTGCTGCGTCTGTGCAGCGCCATGTATTTATTTTGGTTGTAACAGCAGCTCTTTTATTCGCCTGGGGTCGCCAACAATAAACAGGTGGTCATTGGCCTGCAATACGGTATCAGATTCCGGGTTCAATATCCGGTGATTATTCCGTTCAATGCCCACTACCAATGCATTGGCTTTATCGCGCAAGCCTGATACCCTGATGGTCTCACCTACTAAAGCATCGCTTTCGCCAATGAAATAATTATACAATGCGACATCGCTCATATCCTGTTGAACGGGTTCATTTTCAGCCCTGATCAGCACTTTCAATCTTTGAACCTGGTGATCGGTGCCCAATACCAGTAGCGTATCGTTCGGATAGATCACCTGATCCCTTCCAGGAAGAGCGATCTGATAATCTCCCCGCTTGATCATTACGACATTTATGCCAATTATTTCCCGCCACTTTAATTCCAACAGCGTTTTCCCCACACAGGCAGCCTGCACAGGCACTGCCACAGGAACAATATGGGCATCCCAGGGCGCCAGTTCTGTACGGTTCAGCCTCGATGTCTCTACTTCCCGTTCATTTAAATTGGAAACAAACCGGTGCTCCAGCCTCGCATATAAAGCCTGTATCTTCTTTGAGAAAATGAGCAGCAGCAACAGCATGACCGCAGCAAAAAATATACCTGCATACCAGTTGAAAAACCGGTGTAATAAAAACCCGATATAAAAAGCAACAAGCGCCAGCTTCACAAACCGAACCACAAAAAAGGTTCCCTTGAACCGGTGTTCGTCCACCATCTTATAAATATCGCCCGGCGTCCGAATGGCCAATGCCCATAGGAAAGGACTTAAGATCAACAGCTCCAATAAGGAAATGCCGATTTTTAAGGGCAATGGATTGCCATTCTTATTGATCCAGGGCTCAATATAATGAGAAGAGAAGATGATGATTGCAATAATGATGATGCTCAGCAGTACGCCGTTGATAATCGTTGACCGGATGAACTGCCGCCATTCACTGGTTCGCGCTACACTCTTGGTTTCTGAACTGTATTTATTCAGCCGTTTGATGAGCCGGGCCGGCAATACTCTCTCCAGCCATTGATAAAAAGACCCGGACAACTTAATGAGATAGGGCGTTGTAAACGTGGTAATGGCAGAAGCGCCCACCGCCACCGGGAACAGGAAGGCGGAAGTTACACCCAATGACAATCCCAATGTAGCCACAATAAAGGCGAACTCACCGATCTGGGCCATACTCATCCCCACCTGAACAGACTGTTTCAACGGTTGTCCCGACAATAAGGCGCCCGCTGTGGTGCTGATCAGTTTGCCGAATAAAGTGAGTAAGGTTACATAGAGTATAGGTTGTGCATACGCTATCATGTTGGCCGGGTCGATCATCATGCCCACCGATGTAAAGAAAATAGCACCGAACAGATCTTTCACCGGCTTTAACAGGTGCTCGATCTTTTCGGCTGAGGTTGTTTCCGCAATGATCGATCCCATTACAAAAGCGCCCAGTTCTGCAGAGAAACCTACCACTGTAGCCAGTACCACCATCCCCAAACAAAGCGCCAGCGAACTGATGAGCAGTATTTCATCCGTCATTATCTTTTTCGCCTTCTTCAGCAAGGTGGGCAACACAAAAATGCCGCCGATAAACCACAGCACTAAAAAGAAGATAAGCTTAAGAATGGTAAATAACATTCCCGATCCTTCAAACACGCGGGTCACCGCCAATGTGGAAAGTAGTACCATCAGCAGAATGACAACAATATCTTCTACGATAAGAACGCCGAAAACGATCCCGGCAAATGCTTTTGTTTTTAATCCCAGTTCATCGAATGCCCGTAGGATAATGGTAGTGGAAGAACTGGCCAGCATCCCCCCCAGGAACAGACTGTCCATTATGTTCCAGTTCATCAACCGGCCCAGGAAGAAACCGCCTACCGTCGTAAAAACAATTTCCACCAGGGCGGTAATAGAGGCAGCCCCGCCTACCCGGATCAATTTTTTAAAGCTGAATTCAAGACCCAGGCTGAACAGTAAAAAGATCACGCCTATTTCTGCCAGCGTTTTTACATTCTCTTTCTCAACAACGGTGGGTATAAAATGAAAATAGGGACCTACCATGAAGCCGGCAATGATATACCCTAACACAAGCGGCTGCTTAAGCCGCTTGAATATTAGAATACTGATCACTGCTGCTCCCAATATCAGCGCCAGGTCTGTTATCAACTGCGGTAAATGTCCCATAGCAACGTAGTTTATTATTGGATATCAGTTCTGGCTTTTTCAGTTATATCCCGCAATCGATAGGCCTCCTTGCATGGCTGCAATTTAACACTCTTATTCCTTTTATCAGGTCAATTTTTTATCTTACCGGCATGGCCACCAGCCCGAATACCGTCAGCAATATTCGCACCGCCCTGCCGGGCACGGTCCTGTTCATTATATTGTATATAGTAGCGGCACTCTTATACCCAGGTGGCTCACAAGCCGACCCTCATTCCGCTCACTTCAGCTGGCAGCACAACTATTGGTGCAACCTGCTGAATAAGGATGCACTCAACGGCCAGCCCAATACGGCCAGACCCATCGCGCTGGCCGCGATGGGAATACTTGCAGCAACGCTCATCTTATTCTGGTATCGCTTCCCCGGGTATATGGGCTTTGGGAGAACGGGCAGACTGACCATGCAGATAGCAGGCATCCTTTCCATGACCTTCGCCCTGCTCATCGCCAGCTCCTGGCATGACACGGTAATAAATATTTCCGGAGGCTGCGGTCTCATTGCCCTGGCAGGGACGTTCAGCGGGCTGTATATGCAAAGATGGTGGTGGCTTTTGACCTGGGGCCTTTTCAATCTGCTGTTAGTGCTTGCAAATACTTTTGTCTATAATTCAGGGGTCTTTATTGATCAGCTGCCGGTGATACAAAAGATATCCTTCTTCTCATTCCTCGCCTGGATCAGCTGCGTTGAAACGTTTGGACTCGGTCAAAAAAGCCCTCATAGCCAGCATCGATAAGGCTCTTTGGGTGCCCGGTCACTATGCATAGCACGTTATGCATAACATTCTCATCAGACAGGCTGAAAAGCGCTCAATATAAATATCAGCAGGAAAAAAGATAGTTGTAATATATAGAACAGA
>DASZVM010000933.1:0-5170 GCA_035547295.1 Puia sp.
TGTTTACAAGAAAAGCCAGGTTCAACCTGTCGAACATAGCTACGCCAAATCGCTGTTCGATGTCCTTGATCAACCGTACCGAGCTGTCCGTGCTGCATCCGCTGACACCCGTCGCCGACTCATCCGCCATGAGGACGACGAATTGACCATAAAAGAGATTGGCGTATCCTTTCACCGGTGTACCATGTGATTTCCAATCCTTTACAAAATTCTCCAGCATTTCTTCTATGATCAGGGCCTCGGACAGCATAAAAAGACGGGAGGCCTGGTAGACCCAGACCCTGCTGTCGCCTGCAAAATCTTCAGGCAGCAATTCCGTGTGAGAAGTATTCATACCACAAAGGTACGGCATTGACGGGAATCTGCGGGCTCAGCTCATAGAGGCGGCGATCAGCTCGGCAATATCCATCACTTTTACACTGTCCTCTTTTTCCGCGTGTTTTACGCCATCCGTCAGCATGGTATTACAGAAGGGACAGGCTGCAGCAACGATGGCCGCACCTGTTCCCAGGGCTTCGCCGCTCCGCTCGAAATTCACCCGGGTCGTCCCTTTTTCCTCTTCCTTGAACATCTGTGCACCGCCGGCACCGCAGCAAAGACCCTTGCTGCGGCATCTCTTCATTTCCACGAGCTCACTGTCCAGCGCTTCCAGCACCTTCCGGGGAGCTTCGTAGATGCCATTGGCCCTTCCCAGGTAACAGCTGTCATGATAAGTGATACGCTTTCCCGAAAAGGGACCTCCTTCTTTGACAATGATCTTACCTTCATCGAGCAATTGCTGGAGAAAAACGGTGTGATGGATGACCTCATAGTGCCCGCCTAACTCCGGATATTCGTTCTTAAAGATATTAAAGCAATGAGGGCAGGCGGTGACGATCTTTTTGATCCCGTAATTGTTCAGCACCTGTATATTCTGATAGGCCATCATCTGGAAGATGAACTCATTGCCTGCCCGGCGGGCCGGATCCCCGTTGCACAGCTCTTCCTTTCCTAAAATGGCATATTTTATACCTACCTTGTTCAAAATAGAGGCAAAAGCCCGGGTGATCTTCTGCGCCCGCTGATCGTAGCTGCCGGAGCATCCTACCCAAAAGAGGATATCCGGGACTTCTCCTTTTGCTGTCAGTTCGGCCATGGTAGGTACCTGCATAGAACTATTTTTCCGTAAATCTAAAGGAACCATTGTACAAAACCCAAATTCGGTAACTTTAACCGCCCAAATTTGTTATTATGCCGGGAGACGACAATATGCTCGTGATAAAGAACTATGATCTCTGGTGCCATCTGTCCGATGATGAGTACAAGGAGCTGAAGGTGCAGCACCATGTCATCGACGTACCCAAGGGGGAATATATCTATTTTGAAGCCTACAACCACAATAAGATATACTTTGTAAAGGAAGGTACGATCAAGATCGGGTATATCGACGAGGAAGGCAATGAGAAGATCAAGGAGATCATCCAAAAGGGGGAGCTTTTCGGGCAGTTCAGCCTGGAAAGGAACAATCTCCACGGGGAGTTTGCACAAGCTTACAAACACGATGTAAGCATCTGCGCCTTTACCATCGATGACTTTGAAAAGCTGCTGAAGAACAGGCCCGATCTGGCCCTCCGGTACAGCAAGCAGGTGGGGGCCAAGCTCCGCAGCATCGAGAACAGGCTGGTCAACCTCCTGAACAAGGATGTAAAGACCCGGTTGCTTCATTTCCTATGGCAGCTGGTGGAGCAAAACCTGGGTGAGAATACGGCTGAAGGTTTTTGCATACCCAATTTTCTTACCCATGAGGATATCGCCAATCTCATCGGCAGCAGCCGTCAGACAGTGACCACGATGATCAATGAGCTGGAGATAGAAGGCATCCTTGCCTACAACCGGCAGGAAATATGTTTCCTGGATGTCAAAAAATTACAAAAAAGAGTGAACGGCAATTGAACGACAGCGAACGTAAACAAAAAATATGAGGTATTTCTTCGGGTATTTATTGATCCAGCTACTGACAGCAGCCGCTTTTGCCCAGCAGTACAAGGTCACGGATGACGGCTCTTCCATAAAGTTCAGGATAAAGAATTTCGGTATTGAAACAGGAGGTTCGTTTACGGGGTTGCAAGGTTCGGTCCGCCACGATCCGAACGACCTTTCAAAGGACAGCATCGATCTCAGCGTCGATGCAAATTCCATCGACACGGATAACAATATGCGGGATAGCCACCTGCGAAAGGAGGAATATTTCGACGTGGAGCACTATCCCCGCATCCGGTTTGTCTCCACCGGTGTCACAGTCGATAAAAATGCGCATTTCACCGCCAGGGGAAGGCTGACCATCAAGAACACCACCCAGGAGGTGTCCATCCCTTTTATGGCAATCCCTAAGGATTCCGGTTATATTTTCACCGGGGAGTTCAAGCTCAACAGAAAGGATTATAAAGTGGGAGGGTCCAGTACGATCTCCAATGCCCTGACTGTGCAGTTCACCATCTTTGCCAGACCGCAATAAACAAAGACCGGCACCCCATGGACTGCAGGCCTGTCAGGCTTCCGTCGTCCATTTATCCCTGTCATCGGGACTGAACTTCCAGGGAGCAAAATTATTCTCCACGTTGCCGAAGAGCGTGTTCCATTCCTGGGGCGCATTGCTGTCCTCCATGATGAGGGCTCTTCGCATTTCCACGATGATCTCCAGGGGGCTGATGCTGACGGGGCATTCTTCCACGCAGGCATTGCAGGTAGTGCAGGCTCTGAGCTCTTCCACGGAGATATAATTGAGCAGGTTCCTGCCGTCGTCCCGGAAGGTGCCGTTGGCATTGATGTTCCTGCCTACTTCTTCCAGTCTGTCGCGGGTGGACATCATGATCTTCCGAGGGGAAAGCACTTTGCCTGTGATATTGGCGGGGCAGGCGGCCGTGCATCTGCCGCATTCCGTGCAGGAGTAGGCGTCCAGCAGATTGCGCCAGCTGAGGTCAAAGACGTCCTTGGCGCCAAAGCGGGGTGGGGGAGCCGTTTCCGTACCTGCTGCCGGTGCTTTGTCCGGCTCCATCGCATACAGCACCTCATTTTGTACAGCCGGCATGTTTTTTACCTTGCCTTCCGGCTGCAGCCGTGCATAATATGCGTTGGGGAAGGCCAGCAGGATGTGCAGGTGCTTGGAATAGGGCAGATAGTTGAGAAAGGCCAGGATGCCGATGATGTGCAGCCACCAGCAGGTGCGTTCGATGCCTGCCAGGACCGGGGTGCTCAGTCCGCTCAACAGCGGGTGCAGCAGGCCGGAAAAGAGAAAGTCTCCTGTGAGGTGCTGTCCGTAATGGCCGTAACCTCTCGTCTGCAGCAGCGTATCGGCGGCATTCATAGTAAGGAAGAGGCCCATGAGAATAATCTCCGTGAGCAGGATATAGTTGGCATCGCTGCGGGGCCAGCCATCCAGGTCGTGACTGATAAAGCGGCGCAGTTTCAGGATGTTCCGCCGGCAAAGAAAGACGATACAGAAGGTAAGCACGCCCACTGCCAGGATCTCGAAGGCATCTATCAGTCCGCTGTAGAGGGAGCCCAGGGGACCGGCAAAAAGACGGTGGGTCCCGAAGATACCATCCAATCCTATTTCAAGCACTTCCAGGTTGATGATGATAAAACCCGCGTAGATAACAAAGTGCATCAAAGCCACCAGGGGATTTCGGAACATCTTCTTCTGGCCGAAGGCCAGCAGGAGCACATTCTTCCAACGGAGCTTCGGCTGGTCGTTATAAGCCTCGTCCTTACCCAGTAAAACATTCCTGCGGATACGAATGGCGTTCCGGGTAAATAGCCAGATGGCGGTGGCGGCTATCAGGATGAAGACTATTTGCTGTACCGTCGTCATAGGAAATTATTTCTCCCGGTGAAGATAAGTGATTTGATCTTATTGCTTTAATTTACGCCCACAAATGAAGAACTACATCCTCACACAACAGGTGGCCGAAAAAAAGCTGCGTCGCATGGCCTACGAGATCCTGGAGCACAATGCCGGGGAATCACAGCTGATCCTGGCGGGCATTGAACAGAACGGCAGTGTGATCGCCCGGTATATCCAGCATCTGCTGCAGGAGATCACGGACGGCAAACTGGCGGTAAGGCTTATCTCCATTTCCCTGGATAAGAGGAAGCCCCGCGAGGTCACGTTGAGCCAGTCCCTGCCTTTTGACGACCAGGTGATCATCGTGGTAGACGATGTCGCCAGCAGCGGCAAGACCTTGCTCTATGCCATGAAACCCTTTCTGGACGCTCATCCCCGGAAGATAGAATCCCTGGTGCTGGTGGGCCGGACCCACAAGGCTTTCCCCGTACATCCCGATTATACCGGTCTGTCCCTTTCCACTACCCTGCAGGAGCATATCTATGTGGAAGTGGAGGGTGAGCATGTCACGGGGGCCTACCTGGAATAAGGAGTGAACAGGCCCGTCCGGGCTAAGAAAAACCTATCCACAAACGTGGAAAAAAGGGTGTTAAAATCCGCTTAAAGCATCAGGTTTTCAGGCCTAAAAGGGGTAAATTTGCCATCCTTTCGGGAGGTGGGGCAAGTTTTAAGAGAACCTACCTTCTGTGCACTCAAATCGCCTAAAATACAATATGGAAGATAACAGCACGCCATTGGAAACCCAGGACAATAATCGCATCGTTCCGGTGAACATCGAGGAGCAAATGAAGACGGCCTATATCGACTATTCCATGTCGGTGATAGTGGGTCGTGCGCTCCCGGATGTCCGTGACGGGATGAAACCCGTTCACCGTCGCATCCTTCACGGGATGAACGAGCTGGGTAACAACAGCAACAAACCTTATAAGAAAGCCGCCCGTATCGTTGGGGAAGTAATGGGTAAATACCATCCTCATGGCGACGCCTCGATCTTTGATGCGATGGTCCGTATGGCCCAGCCATGGAGCATGCGCTATCTGATGGTAGATGGCCAGGGTAACTTTGGCAACCAGGACGGTGACGGTCCCGCGGCCATGCGGTATATCGAAGCACGTCTTCAGTGTCTGGCCGAATATATGCTGGAAGACATCGACAAGGAGACGGTAGACTTCCAGCTCAATTTCGACGACTCCCTCAAGGAGCCTACCGTGCTGCCCACCCGTATCCCGCAGCTGCTGGTCAATGGCTCCAGTGGTATTGCCGTGGGTATGGCCACCAACATGATGC
>DASZVM010000934.1:0-2882 GCA_035547295.1 Puia sp.
GTCTGGCGTTTGGCTTCTCCGCCGAAGGCAGGATCAGGAAGCAATCCTATTCCCAGAATTTCAGCTCGAGAGCTATCTTCAATACTTCCACCGACACGCTGTTCCCTCCGATAGCCAGCACGGAGGAATATTACCTGAATACCTATACGCATATCGGCATCCGGCTCCGCCTGGGTCTTGCCTATGATATAGGCGCCCGGGATCACCTGGGTCTGCTTCTTACTACTCCCCTGCTGCATATCAGCGGCTCCAGCACCATGGTAGCCGACGACGAGATCAACAACATCAAACAGGACAGTCTTTTTACCTGGTACCTGCTGGCTACTACCCGGCAGACAGGTCTGAAGGCAAAATACAGGATGCCCGTTTCCCTGGCCCTGGGATATACCCATGATCTTGGGACAGGGCAGGTATTCTTTTCCGCCGAATACTTCGCCAAAGTAAAGGAATACAATATCGTAACCCCCAGGAACGAAGCCTTTATCCGGCCGGACACCGCCAACAATGCCGGTACCTCCATGCTCACCCGGCTAAAGGAAGCCCGAAAGGCGATACTCAATGTTGCCATCGGCTTTAGCAAGGTGCTGACACCAACGGTAACAGGGTTTATTTCCATGCGTACCGATTTTAATTACGGAGGCCCTTCCAATTATAAAGATTATGAGACGGGTCTGGGATATACGTCCAACACAGCCGACTGGGACCTCTATCATATGCAGCTGGGCGCCAATTTCAAAAAAAGGAAATTCAATTTGCGGGTAGGTCTTCTCCTGGATTACGGACATACCAACCAGTATACCCAGGTAGTGAATTATGACAATCCGAGCGAGGACAATTTTTTACTGGGGGATGTACATCGTACAAAGGCAAGCCGGCTGGGGGCCGGGCTTATGTTCGCCTATATCCATAATTTGTAATCAGCATCTAGTATCGTCCGACGAGCTGCTGGGCCGGTGACCAGAATTTCCACCAGGGCCGGGCCACGGTTTTTCTTACTGCCGGAGCAGGCGGGGCCTTGGTAAATTTTTTAAACGGCGTCTCGAACATCAGTGTATTTTCTTCTCCCGAAGATATCTTGACCCCCAGATGCCGTTTGGCTACGCCAAATGCAAAGTCTTCCATCAGCTGGTCCTCGGTGACAGCGATCAGGTGGTCCTGCCGCCGGCTTTCGAAGTACCGTCTTCCTTCCACCACACGGCTGGCTGCATAGATGGGCTCCTCTTCCTTCAGCCATTCGCCATGCTCCAGGACTGGTCCCGAGGCCACGACCCTTTTAAAACGGAGTTTTTTGCCATCCCGTACAAGAGAATACAGATGATAATTAACACTGCTATGGCAGGCGATGGTGAGGATCTCGCTATCGGGGAAAAGGGCTGACAATGTTTGTTCATATCCGGCAAGGGTCACCGGGTCGTTGGTGGTTTCCAGGGAAGTGGTCAGCAGATAATCTTCGCATATGACGATGCTGTCATTATAATACCCGATGCTCACCGATTTGTCCCCCGGATAGATACAGCTGTCCATTATCGTGGTTTCCCTGAATATTAAATCATTGAGATTCAAGCTCTCCAGCAGGGCCTCTTCGGGCAACAGCATGGAAGGACGATGGATGATGATCATCGAGGCTTTATGACCCATGAACGTGCTTTTGATCAGGTGTAAAATCGCTATCCGCTTTATAAGACGCAGCTCCGGGCTGGATGTTGCATCTTTTTGAAGGAGAGGGGGCAAAAAAATGTTAAAAGATTTTCCCGGCTGATCCTTTTCCTATAAATTTGTAACAGATTGGTTACGCAATTTTTTATTTTAAAACATCTCCATCATTTATGAAGCAGGAACCATTTGTCATTGAAAGGATCTATGAGGCGCCCGTGGACAGGGTCTGGCGGGCCATTACCGACAAGGACCAGATGAAACAATGGTATTTCGACATTGCCGAGTTCCGGCCGGAAGTAGGCTTTGAGTTCCAGTTCGAAGGCCAGAATGAGGGCAGGGTCTATCTGCATCTTTGCAAGGTGACGGAAGTGATAAAAGGTAAAAAGCTTCAATACAGCTGGCGGTATAAAGGGCATGAGGGTATGTCCTATGTCACTTTCGAGCTTTACCCGGAAGGGGATAAGACAAGGCTGAAGCTGACACATGAGGGTCTGGAAACCTTCCCCGATCAGCCCGATTTCAGAAGAGAGAATTTCCAGGCAGGCTGGACGGCGCTTATCGGCGATCTTTTGCCGAAGTTCCTGTCCTCGCCGGCTGCTTAATTTGTCCCGATCCACCGTTCAATATGTCACAATTCCCCCCCGTCAATCCGGGCGGGGGGCGGTATGTTTGCAGGGATGAAACTTTACAGGCATGGTAGAAGTTTTCAAAACCAATGTAATTCATCGGATGCAGGCCATTATGCTGATAGAGCAGATCCACCGGACCTTTACGGGATATAAGGCCAATTTTGACCTGGATGATTGCGACAAGATCCTGCGGGTGGCATCTGTGACGGGGTCCGTCGAGGCCCGCCGGCTTATCCAGCTGCTGGAGGAACGGGGCTTCAAGGCGGAGGTTCTGCCGGGGTGATGCTGTATCTTTACAGGAAATACGATCTGTATGTCCCCGGTATCCAGCGAAATTGCCTCCCGTAAAGAAGAGATCACTTCAGACTTCCTTCGCCTGGTGGATCAGCACATCGATGATCTTCTCCATGACCGCATCGATCGCCGGTACTCCGCTCAGGACTTTGCCAGGTTGCTGTTTATCCATTCCCGGCACCTCACCGACACCGTAAAGCGCACCACAGGAAAGTCTCCTTGTGATTTCATGGAGCAGCGGATCATGATGGAAGCCCAGCGGCTGCTGAAAGAGACTGATCTGCCCATCGGGGACATAGGCGG